>JBPCQW010000519.1:0-8198 GCA_050997715.1 Hassallia sp. | reverse complement strand
CTGGTCAATTTATAGTCACTGGACGGGGAGGCTTGCCGCCCGATCCTTACGAGCCACTCAGCAGTGAAGTTGTGTGGTCAGATACTCGCCTTCCATTTGTAACCGCACAGAATTACTCCCAACCAGTCACTGTCAAACCTGCGGCTTCCCCTGATACGGTGAAAATTATCCCTGCAACAGGTTGGGTGTTCAACGATAATGGCGAAGTTACGCTTATTGGCGAAGATATCCAAAGTAGTTCTGATAATTTGCAGTCTTTTTCAATACCTTGCCATTAGACATTGAGCAACGGGCATTGGAAAATTTTTATCAGAATAGGACTTAGGCATTCATGTCGTCTTACCAATTGAATTTACGTAGGGGCAATTCATGAATTGCCCCTACAAGACTTTAGCGCGTGTGTAAGTCCTACAGAAGAAGAAAAAGAGGATACGTAATTTTGTATCGGCAAGAAAGTAATCAATTAAATTTAATATGGCATGTATGTTTTTATAGAAACATATAAAAAACATATGTATCTTTACTTAGATTTTATGGAATTGTACTGAATATATTTTTTTCATAAATACTTAAGTAACTGGATTGTCTTTTAGCAAAAAATCTGAGAATCTATGCGTATATTCCCTGTTGGTTAGACAACCAGAGACAGCAGTAACTTCACAAATACAGAAACGAAAGTTTTTATGATGCAAAGATGGTTTGTAAATAACGATAAATTACGGTTTATATCTGCAAGCTTACGCTGGAAACGCCTAGGAGCGATCGCCTTTTTGACATTAACTGGTTTAGCAACAATAGCACCACAAGCGAAAGCATTAATAATTAATTTAGATTTCGCTGATATTTCTCCGCCACCATTAAGTGTTTTCGGCTCAGACCCTCTGGGTACAGGAGCCGTGGATACTGATATCAGCTTACCAAATGGAAATTTAGTAAATGTCCAACCAATAGAAAGGTTACTTAACAATGCAGTTGGTGGAGGTAATTTCTATGACATAGTTAGAGCAGCGGCAGACTGTTGGGAGCGGGCTGTTAAAGATGACTCTGTTATACTCAACCTCAATATTGGAACTGCTTCATTAGCTCCACTGACTAACCGTAGAGATACATATGAATATGAATATGGTTATGGTGAGCGTCAAAATGAAGCTGACTTTGATGGGGTACTGGCACTCCGCGTTTCCAAGGCAGGAAAAGACACTACACTAGCAGATGGAACCAGAGTTTTCCGGGAGACAGAAGGTACTATTCTCTTTAATAGCGACCCTAGCATCGCATTTTTTCTAGACCCTACTCCCAGAAAGAGCGAGCAGTTTGAGCAGTTTAATACTAGCGAGGCAAATTTGGGAGGAGGCATAGTCAATGTAGGACGCGGAGCCTTTGCCAATGACTTATTTACCTCTAACACTACCCCAGCGGCTACGGGATTTGATTTATTCACAGTTGCTCTGCATGAAATTGGACATGCGTTGGGACTAAGCAGAGTCAATCCTGCTGCCATAGCAGAGCTTCAAGGGGACTCTGTAATTGATGTTGGGTCAGGGCTACCGTTTGTCGGTACACAGATACCTACTACTTTCGGGCAAGATGGAGCGGTTCATCTCGATCCTTCATTATCAACATTTTCTGCGGCTCCAGTAGGCATTTCAACTCTTCGTCGAGGACAGCGGAGGCTCTTGTCTGGAGTTGATATTTTAGGAGCCGCTCAGATCAGCAGGTACGCAAATGTGGATCTTAACCCTTGTAATCTGTGTGACAACCCATCCCAGAAGGTTCCGGAACCTTCCTATCTCTCTGGATTATTTGCTCTAGCAGGAGTACTAGCGGTGAGTAAGAAACGTTTGAATGTTAAGCGATCGCCTAATTTTCAGAAAAGCGTTTAGCAAAAATATGTTGGGCTACATCTAGCGATCTCAAACAGCAAAAATTATATGGCGGTTTTTATGTGAATTAAATACATACTAGAGACGTCTCTACAATTTGTATTGCACGCTTTCTGAGAACCGCTATATGACCCTGATCCTCACCAATGATGACGGAATCGACGCTCCCGGAATTAAATCGCTGCTCAAAGCTGTCAATGGTCAAGATATAATTATCGCCGCTCCCAAAGACCATCAATCGGGTTGCGGACATCAAGTGACTACAACTCGCCCAATTCACCTAGAGCGACGTTCTGACCGCGAATATGCGATCGCCGGCACTCCCGCCGATTGTATCAGAATAGCTATATCAAAAATATGCACAAACGTCAAGTTTGTTTTGTCAGGAATCAACGCTGGTGGAAATTTGGGAGTTGATGCGTATATTTCCGGAACTGTGGCTGCTGTTAGAGAAGCTGCGATGCACGGTATCCCCGGAATTGCGGTTTCTCACTATCGTAAAGGCAAGCTGAATGTAGATTGGGATGTAGCGGCAGGATGGACAAAAGGCGTTTTAGCTGACTTACTTCAGCGACCTTTAGAGCCTGGGACTTTCTGGAATGTTAATTTACCACATTTAGTGCCGGGAGAACCAGATCCAGAAGTGGTATTTTGCCAACCTTGTACTAAACCGTTACCGATTAATTACCGAGTTAACGGGGATGATTTTTATTATGCAGGAGAATATAGCAAACGCGATCGCACTCCAGGGAGCGATGTGGATGTATGTTTTTCCGGTAAAATTGCTGTCACTCAGTTAAGGGTTTAACTTCCTGGGTATCGGTCGCACTCATCTAACAAGGAAAAGCATGAATTTAGTTACATATAAGCAAGTAATCTTGACCGAAGATTTTTCACTTCCTACTTTAGACTTCGGATATCCTCGTTAGATGCGAACGTTATAGATTCATGCTTCAGGTGCGCCTTGAATTAATGCCATCAATCGGTCTAAAGTATATGTCAGATGGTTTAGCCTTTGCAGTGTATCATCCTGGGATTCTGCAAGGGTCTGCACTGCATCACATAATGCCAAAATTTGATAACCCTGTTGCTGTACCTGCTTTCCCTGTTCTTCTACTTGTACGCTGATAGTATCTACTCTTTCAGCGAGACGTTCAATAGTTTCCGTGGTAGCAAGTACTGCTTCCCCTATTTGTTCAACGATGGATTCTAAGCGATTTATTTTAACTTCGACCCCTGCTGATACCATGTCTCTAACACCCCAAGTTTGAGAGAGCATAAAAGTAATGTCACTACTAATGTTTGAATAACTTAATACAGGTAACACAATCCATTCGCTGCTATTGTGATACTATTTGCGATTTTATTCCTCGGTGCTTTTGCTGAATATATAAAGGTATTGCTTTTGAGTTGTGATTTAGCTTTCGCATTAACTCACATTTTCATTTTGCAAACAGCCCCATCCGGCACATTACCTAGTAAAATCTATCCTTTAAGGATGGCTTTTACATCTATGTCAGATATTTTTGAATTTATCAGCCGACCTTTTTGCAGAGCTTGACTAGCGGCAAAAAAAGTAGAGTGGGAAATTTTCTCTAGTATATGCACTCATTTTGTAGCAAATTCCTACATTAATACATCTTAACTTCACATTTCAAAAGATTTTTCATCCACCATCAGTAATATTTATTTAACTTTACATTAAATTTATCAAAAGTGATGATCCCAATCTTATTGATGAAGATTCAGTGAAACTACTGGGAAGGTGGATTTTAATTTTCGGAAGCTAAGTCTATAGTCGAATTAAGGCTCGGTGATTTTACCTTCTTCGCTAAATATTCGGCTCGGCAATGTACCAAACACCATTACAAACCATTTTCCAGGGTGCTACTTCAGAAGTTTGGGAATTAGAACTTACCCCTCACCCATCAGTGCAGTCTAAACTTAAACGTTGTTTAGATATTTTGGGAAGCTTGATAGGACTTTTGATTTTAGCGATCGCCTTTGTGCCGATAGCACTGGCAATTAAAATCGATAGTCCCGGTCCTATTTTCTTCGCTCAAGAGCGTCATGGGCTACAAGGACGTTTATTTCGTATGCGTAAATTCCGATCAATGGTTGTTGACGCCGAGAAATTAAAATCGTTAGTGGATAACGAAGCTAATGGACTTTTGTTTAAAAATAAAAATGACTTCCGTGTAACAAAAGTCGGGCGTTTTTTAAGAAGTACCAGTTTGGATGAGCTTCCCCAGTTTTGGAATGTGCTAGTAGGGGAAATGAGTTTAGTAGGAACCCGTCCCCCTACCGCTGATGAAGTAGCTTACTACAATGAGCGTCACTGGCAACGTTTAAATGTTAAACCAGGTATGACTGGTGAATGGCAAGTTAACGGTCGTTCAAGCGTGAAAAATTTTGAACAAGTGGTCGATTTAGACTTGCGCTATCAAGAAAATTGGCATCCGCTGTATGACTTGCACTTGATTTTGAAAACAATCTACGTCATATTTGCAAAAGTAGGAGCTTTCTAGGAACTTAGTTGTTTAGGGGTAATTGCTAATAGATATTGGCTCATGCTGTTTAGCAATTACCATGATTTACTTGCTCGAATTAAAGTTGTTTATATTATAGAGTAGCTAAGAAAAACGATACCGATCGCCCAAAAAGCCAAACCAGCATTGCGAATATTGTGAAGTTTTCCCATGCTGATTATATTGCCAATTTCTCTAGCACTCATGGCAACAACAAATTGAGTCAAGGTCAAACCCAGCATATAAGCAATTTGTGAACTGATTGGTGTCTCTAAAATGGCTTGACCATAAGTATAACCGTGAAATAAACCAGATGTAGCCGTCAGCAGCACCAGTACCATTAGATTTGGTTGACTGGGAATTGCTAGCATAACCGCAAAAACAATTGTAAAAAAGGCGATCGCTGTTTGGGCACCTGGTAAATTCAGATATAGTAGATGATTGATTATTCCTAAAAGTGTTGCTAGCACAAAGCCTGCGGGTATCAAAGCACCACGCACAACGACACCAGAAAGTAAGCCAATAGCAACCACAGTAACCATATGATGCAATCCTAGAACAGGATGTGATAACCCCCCCAGAAAGCCATCAAACCAGTTAGAGATAAATTGGTGAGGTTGTGTCAGCGTAAATGAACTCAGCAGGCTAATTATAAGTAGAGATGCGATCGCGTAAACATGGGGATGCAATAATCTAGATCCAGGAAACTTCTCGGAAACACGATTTGATAACTCGGTGTGAAACATCGTTTATGCTAAATAGTTTTTTTGAGCTTATTTATACTGCCCAAATCTCAAAAAAACTAACGCATGTTTTTATATTTCAGATCCCCGACTTTTCTAATAAGTCGGGGATCTTGTGCTAAAGTGCATCTGGATCGATATTCAACTCTCTAAGTTTAGCGGCTAATTTTTGCGCTTTATCTTCGGCAGCTTGTCGTGCAGCAGCTTCTTCTTCATAAGTTAGCAATGTTTTACCCGTCGCTGCATCGTAAAAGCGCATATCCCCAGACTTAATTCGTAACTCTAATCCTAAAACTTCACTGGCTAGAGACACAGTACCATCTTCTAATTATACGCGCTGCAATAATAATTGTCCCTAGTGTAAATTATTGACGGTAGCAGTATTATAAAAACTTAATGCAGTAATTCTTGTACTTGATGTTGACTCCATAAAGTTCTGTAAAGCCCTGGTTGCTGTACAAGTTCTAAGTGATTACCTGTTTGGACAATTTTACCTTTATCCATCACAATAATGCGATCGGCAACAGCAGCCGCAGACAATTGATGAGTGATAAAAACAACAGTTTTACGTTGCGTACCACCGGAGAGATTTTTTAAGATTTGTGTAGCTGTTTGATTATCAACGCTGGAGAGAGCATCATCTAAAACTAATACTGGGGCATCAACTAACATTGCTCTAGCTAAAGCTGTGCGTTGTCGCTGACCGCCAGAAAGAGTAATACCACGTTCTCCTACCAAAGTTTCATATTGTTGCGGAAAATTGATAATTTCTGGGTGGATTTGTGCGAGATGTGCCGCTGATTCTACATCTTGTTGTTCGCTGAAAGGATCGCTGTAGCGGATATTATTTTTGATGGTGGTACTAAAGAGAAAGCTATCTTGAGGAACGTAGGCGATCGCTCCACGTAAATCTGCTAATTCTATCTGGGTGATGTCTTTACCATCCAAAAATAACTGCCCTGATTCTATATCTAACAAATGTGGCAAAGCATTCGCCAAAGTTGATTTACCCGAACCGATCGCACCGACAATTGACACAGTTTCCCCAGGAAAGATGGTAAAGTTAACTTTGTCTAAAGCTGGGGTGGTCGCACCCGGATAAGTGAAACTGAGATTTTTCGCTGACAGTGCCCCTTTAATTCTGTCTAAAGGTAGATGTATAGCGGCGCTTGTGTCTTCAATTTTTGGTGTGACAGAAAGAATCGCCTGAATGCGATCGATACTAACTTCACCGCGTTGATAAGCAGTAATTGTAAATCCTAACAAAGCGGTGGGGAAAACCAGACGCTCTACATAAATCAATAGTGCAACAAAATCGCCCACACCAAGGTTTCCCGAAGCTATTCGCGTTGCCCCCAACCAGATAATAACTAGTGAACTGACACTAGCGAGTCCACCAATAAGGGGAAATAATCGATTTCGGGTGTTCGCTAATTGCAGGTTAGCCTCAAATAGATTCTTATTTTTTTCAGAGAAAGCGCGACGCTCGTTTTCTTCTTGAGCGTAGATTTTAATTAGGGCAATGCCGCTGATATCTTCTTGAATGAGATCGCTGATATCGGAAAGTTTTTCTTGTACTGCTGCTTGTTGGTTGCGTAAGCGATCGCTAAATAGATGCACCAAAAAAAACATTAAAGGATAAATTGCCAAAGAAGCTAATGTCAAATCCACATTCAGAGACAGCATCACAGGCAGCGTCAAGGCATAGGCAAACACAGTATTTGCCAAACTTAATACAGCAAAACCCAACAACCGCCTGATATTATCTACATCACTAGTCGCTCTACTAATCAAATCACCAGCAGTATTGGTAGCAAAATAAGCCGGCTCTAGCTTCAGTAAATGTTCAAAAATCTGCTGTTTCAAGTCAAATTCTACCTGACGCCCAACTCCAAACAGCCAGATGCGGGAAGCCATACGCATTGACCACATCGCCGTACTCAGAAAGAAGATCGGTACTACATAATGTAGTACTTGGTTCAAGCTGAAGCTGGCTGAGAGTTTGTCAACTGCCGAACGAATTAATAAGGGGATATAAACCCCCAAACCGTTGACAATCAACAAAGCGATAATGCCTAATGTAGCCTCCCGCCAATGGGGACGCATGTAAGCACCAAGTTTAGCAAGTCGTCGTGATTGTGCCATTTAAGGGGAATGGGGAATGGGGAATGGGGAATGGGGAATGGAACCCCTGTTCTAAATAAGACTTACGCAAAAACTTTCTCAAACTCCTATTCCTTGGCGTGCTTGGCGCTCTTGGCGGTTCGTTATTTGGTCTTAAAAGCGTAAGTCCTACTAAAGAAAATCTTTTAGGATGCTTATTCTTCCTGGACTCGACTCAGTAGCAGGAAAATTCTGGGCGCGATTTGTGAAAGCAATTATTAGGAAAATTTTTTATCTTATAAGCTCTACAGCTTATAATTTGCGCTTTTTGAATTTAGGGGAAAAGCGTCAAATCTTCTCCCCTTTCCCCATCTTCAATGAGAAAATAAAATGCCTCACAGCTTACCAACCCTATGAAGGGAAAGTAAAAAGTAAAAAAGTAAAAGAATTGCCCCATAAATTTAGGGGCTTGCATCCTTTTATTGTACATGCGTACATGCGTGCCTTGAAACGAAGCGCCGTTACCTACCACGCAAGAAAAAGTAAGTCTGGTTGAGGTAACTTTCCCAAACTCGCGTTGTTAGTGACAGTGTTTCTGCATTGGGTACAAAGTCTTCTAGCCGCAATCCTCGTCTGGTAATGTCCGCAGGGTTTTGCAACAGGTAGGGTGGAACTGCTACGGTTGCCATACTTGTATCCACAGCAGGTAGAATGCGCGAGCCTACGACATCAGAAATAATTGCATCTGATGATTGCCCTAATGCTACTAGTGTCCCAGATGTTGACGCGAGGCGGTAATTCTCGACAAGACTTGCGATGGAAGGTTCACCCACCATTGCGACAGGTGATCTAACTAAAAAATACGCAACAGCTGGTGTACTTGCCAACAATAAAATCGTTAGCGCCCAGCCAAGCAAGTATCCGCCTGGTTTGTCTATTCC
>JBPCQW010000457.1:0-3547 GCA_050997715.1 Hassallia sp. | reverse complement strand
GATTCTCCCGGTTTTAAGCCGGATAAAATTTCTACTTTGCTGTCGGCTCTTTCCCCAAGCGTCACAGATTTAGATGTCACTTTCGGCTTACCGTCTGTGTTATTTATGACAAATACTGTGCCATTGCGGTTTTGGTTTGGGGTTTCTCTGTTGGTGGGAGAGGGTGAGGAAACTCCGCTCCTACCTTGTGTTGTGGCGTTTTGTTGCCCTTGAATTGCTGTTTGGGGTATGACTACTCGCTGTTGTGTGGTGTTTTGAAAATTTACCCGCGCTAGTAATCCGCTACCAATTTTGCCATCGGTGTTGGGAATTTCTACTTCAACTGGTACTAAGCGAGCTGTTATATCAGCGGCTGGAGAAATACGTATTACTCGTCCGGTGTATTTTTTATTTGGAAAGGCATCTAAAGTAACTTCTACAGACTGTCCTAATTGAATTTTTCCTAGTTCTAATTCCGAAACTTGAACGATAACTTTCGCACGGCTAAAGTCACCTATTTTCAAGATTTCGTTTCCAGGTTGAACAAGATTGCCCGGTTCTGTGACTTTTTCTGTAATTACGCCGGCGATGGGTGCTGTTAGTTTTGCATAGGATCGGCGCTCTTTGGCTTGAGCAACTAATGCTTGTTGAGCAACTACTCTACCTTGGGCAGCGGCAACGGCTTGCTCTTCTGTGCGGACTTGCTCAGTAGCTGCACGGAGAGCTTGTGCAGCAGTTCGCGCTTGTGTTTGTGATTGTTCGGCGGATTGTAGGGCGATCGCTCCTTCTTTAAATAGCTTCTGTTGCCGTTGTGAGTCTGCCTGGGCTTGTACTACTAGTAGCCTTGATCGTTCTACTTCTGCACGGGCATTACTTATCTGAGTTCTTGCTCTTGCGACTTCTGATTTTAAAGATGCTAATTCTGCTTCTGCTTGCTTTAGTGCTGTTAATAATAACGCATCATCTAATTGTCCGATGACTTGCCCACCTTTGACGGCATCGCCCATATCTACATTCAATGCTAAAAACCGCCCTTCAACTTGCGATCGCAGTGACACAACCCGAAATGCATTGGTAGTGCCTGTATACTCTGGTTGTTGTTGCAGCAATTCTGTGCGAGCGATCGCTACATCTACTGCCGTTGCCTTATTTCCTTGCTCTTTACCACCACTACGCTGAGATTGTGCGTCAGCCGACTCTTTAGGAAGCGAGCCACAACTCATCGTTAACAGTCCTATTCCTAACACACAGGCAATTAAGCCGATAGACGAGGATACGGGGGAATCGGGAGAAAGAGCTATCTGTTTACCTCCTTGTCTCCTTGTGTGCTGATGCAGCATATTTCTATCCAAAATCAATTTTTGTAGTATATCGGGGCGGTTTTAAGCTAAGACAGCCGTTTATTATCAAGTAATCTTGATGTATATCACTTATAAAAAAAGGCAAGAAAGCATAAGTCTGCTATCCTACTTCATTTTGTAAGAGAAATCACTGTTTTTTCCAAAACAATGTCTCCACTAACACATATTTTTATTTGACCTAGAAGAAATAGATTCTAGATGAATTTATGCATTTACTGGCTAATTATAAAGATTTTTTAACTAAGCTTTACTCTGCCCCTAGTTATAAAACTCTAACTACTGATTCGTGACTTTTTTCACTTCTATCTTTTGGCTTAAACTACTAGAAAATTTTTATTTCTTGCATTGTAGCGAAACTGTCAGTAATTATAGGAAAATAACGTTTATATTAAGAAAAGTAAACAAGTTAGATATTTAGGACAGACATAATGTATTTGTCTGGACACCTGATTGTATATTGACATTGCGTGAGGAAGGCAACCTGTGACATCACCACTATATTTTGCACAAACTGCTGAAGAATCCCAGATTACAGAGTTTTTCATGGAATCGGTGGGACAGTGGCGTTCAGAACGGCGCTATTATACTCTCCCAGAGGGAGAAACAAAGGAGATGGTGAGTATAATTAGGGTCTGTTTTTTAGAGCCGGGATGTGACGAGTTGCAAAAACTAGCTCAGATGCATAATTTGCCAGATATCGCAAGTTTAATTTGCGGTACTCACGTAAGTTGGGATACAGATTCTGTGACGGGAAAAAAGGAATCTAAAGGTTCAACGTTGTTTGGTGTTTTAGGAACCACTTTATATCGCGATCGCGGTTTTGCGACTTCTAAACCAGTTACCGCACAATATTATTTCCCCAATCCGAAAACTTTATGTTTGCGAACTGAGTACAACAATTCAGTATTCGAGGAAGAGTTAAAGCTAATTGGCGAAAAATACCGCACACGTCAATCAATTATCTCTCGTGCAGGTGAACAATTGATGATTGGGCAGTATTTAGAAAAGAGAATTGATTAACGTAGTGACGACTTCAGTCATCATATTGTAGAGACGTTCCGCGGGAACGTCTCTACTCGTAATGTGTTTAGTCTCTGACATAAGCGATGAATCGCTTACTACGAAAAAATTAAGCGCTTGTAGCTTCAGATTGATTTAAGGCAGAACGCGCATTTAGTGATAGTCCGACGCGGGAAATACCAGTGAAGAGAATGCTCACACCGACAAGTGTACCAATCAACCAAGGCGCATTAAAGGGAAACTGGAACCAAATCATTGCGCCTAATATTAAGGTGACGATACCATTACCGAGTGCCCAAGTCCAGTTTTGTTGTGGACGCAAGCGGAATGCAAGGATTAGCTCGAATACACCTTCGGTTAACAAAAAGCTACCTAACAACAGAGTTAGTGTGAGAATGCCATTGAAGGGGTAAACAAACAGCATTATACCTGTAGCAATGTAAAGTCCGCTCAATAGAAGCTTCCAAAGAAAGCCTCCTTGATGGCGACTTTCAGTAGCGTAAACTAGTTTAGCAAATCCTGAAGATATTAAAATCAAAGCAAACCAAGTCTCAGCGAAAATCGTCGAAACTGATGGTAAAGCGATCGCTACAATTCCTAAAACAATTAAAAGAACACCAATTACTAGCGATTTATTAGTATCCTTTTTGATGTCTTCAGAAACGTTAGTTGTCATACAATTTTTTTCCCTTTGCTTTGTGTTGATACAATTAGGCTAAGGAATTTTTACATAATTTACTACAACCCTAAGATATACGTCATTTAGTTTAGATGATGCGATCGCTTGTCTGCGACACCAAGGCGAACACCAACACCTGGGCGAATACGCTTGGCGTTAAACCCGATCAGACGAGTGTAGAGACGCGATCAGACGAAGTCTCTACCTGCCGAAATCAATACAAAAATCCTTAACACCAAGCGTATTGACACCTGGGCGTGATCGCTTTAACTTGGCAATTATAGTTGTAGTTCAAAATCAGCAGGTAAAACCTCTCCACCTCTAAGTACCCTTAGAACTTGAACTATTTCTATAGGTTGATGTAGATAAATTTTCACTTGCTTATAAGGAACGAGGTTGAAAACCGTGGAAGGACAGGAACGTAGTTCCGTTTCCTGTGCTTTAGACCACGGATGAAAACCAGCGGCAGGATTTATCCTGCCTTCATGCTTTCTGTTGCTCAATATAT
>JBPCQW010000124.1:0-7905 GCA_050997715.1 Hassallia sp. | reverse complement strand
AAGTATAACTTGGCTCGCTCCACATACAGAAACCTGATTCATCCAAATATTTCAAGTCTATTTCTCCAGCTGCGGCAGATAGTTCCAACATCTCTAGGTCTGCTTGCTTGATTTCCCTGGTTTTTGGGTCTTGTTTTCCTTTGTGGCTTTTTCTGGCTCGTTTCCAAATGACCCCCTTTTTTTGAGTACCCGCCTCAACCTGTCGGGACTCAATTCAATTTGGCGGTAAGCGAAGCTATGCCGAAGGCTTATCGCTCTTAAGTTTTTGGGCTAGTTGAAGGCTGTTGTACGTGCGAGGTTCTTTTTTGAGGCATTCTTCCAAAAAAACGATGTCTTCTTCCTTATACTTCGTTTTTCCCGCCCTACCTGGTAACAAACATAGTCCCTCCATACCAAGGTTTTGCCACTTATGTAAAACTTCTCTTACCGTTTGTGGAGTCCAGCCAAAATGAGCCGCTATTTTTTCCACATACCACCCATGTGCATTTAACCTGATTACCTCCGCTCGGTCTTTGACTTTCTGTGGTAAATCTTCTTTTCTCAGGCTTAACAAGGTTTTATCTTGCTCACGAGTCAGAAATACTCTTAAACGAGCGCCCATATCTGAGTTACCTCGGTAGATACATTCTACGTATTTATATATTTTTACATAGTTTGGTTTTTCCACGCCGACTTACTTACAAGATAATACGTAGGGAAATGAAAGTCTAATAAAGGACAATGATAAGCCAGCATTTACAAACTACCACACTTGCACTGGAAGTATCGCGCCAACAGTAGACCTCTTGCAAAAGTCCTAAATGCGTGGGACAAGTAGGTTAGAGTTGGGTAGCATCTATGACCTACGAACAGGTAAAGAGCCTGAAGTCAGAAGACTTTAAACGCTTGTGTGGTATACGTCCAGATACTTTTAACCAGATGGTAGAGGTGGTGCGATCGCACAGCAAGCCAAAACAGAAAACAGGGCGACCGGGTAAATTAAGCTTAGAAGACCAATTGTTGATGACGTTAGAATACTGGAGAGAGTACCGTACCTACTTCCATATAGGTCAATCTTGGGGAGTAAATGAGTCTACAGCTTACCGAATTATCCGAAAAATAGAAGATACGCTGACTAAATCGAGGGCATTCACGCTTCCAGGTAAGAAAAAACTCGCCACTTCTAATCATCAGTTAGAGGTCGTGGTGGTCGATGTTACAGAAAGTCCGATTGAACGCCCTAAAAAAAACAAAAAAATTTCTACAGTGGAAAAAAGAAACAGCATACACTGAAGTCACAAGTAGTAGTAGATCAAGCGAATCGTCAAATCATCTGTACCGCTCATGGTAAAGGTAGAGAGCATGATTTTCGTATATTTAAAAACAGTAAAGTTAGGTTGAGAGAAGACATAGAATGCTTGGGAGATAAAGGTTATCAAGGTATTCAAAAACTACATTGCAATAGTCGGGTTCCCAAGAAAAAACCCAGAGGAGGTAAGTTAACTTCTGAAGAGAAAAAGAGTAATCAAGAATTAGCTAAAATCAGAGTTTTAGGTGAACATGTACATCGGAAATTGAAGGTATTTAAAATTTTGTCCCTTACTTATAGAAATCGTCGAAAAAGATTTAGTTTGAGGTTTAATCTTATTGCTGCTCTCTACAATTACGAGCTTCATCTCCCCCAAACCGAATTTGTCTGACCGACTTTTGCAAGAGGTCTACCGTCTGCTTCATCTCATTTTCCAGGATAATGCCATCCTCAGCAGTCCCGTGTCCGCAAAAGTGAACAATCTGCGGTCGAGTGTCGAGAATAGCGCGGTAAAAATCACGCGATCGCACTGCCCACTTTTGCTCTAATTTAAACTGTTCCCGCTTATTTGCTCGTCGCAACCCCTCATCAATTTCCCGCACTTCTACATCAAGTTGCAGTTTAGAAGTATCTCTAGGATTAGCTGCCAACAGTAGAATCGTTTGGACACCCGTTTTATTATTCATTACTTGAAGAAATATAATGGTTTGTACAAGTCCGTACTATCACCACTACTACTACAACTGCTCATCTAGTCTTTACAGACAGAACAATTTTATTATTGCCCTAAACAACCTGACGACTTATATCATCGGAGCGCAAATTACACATATTGTAGAGACGTTCCGAGGGAACGTCTCTACGACGGTTGCGGTTGTGAATTAAGCAGACATGATATTACCTATTCCAAACCAGGAGTTAGTTATTGGTAGTTGGTAGTTAGTAGTTCTACCAATTGTCTGGAAATATACACTTAATTAGCCCGTCTAATCGCAAGCTTTGTTCGTATAGCCCCACACTCATAGGGTGAGAGCAACAAAGTGCAACATCACAAATACAAAAAAGAAAGTGACGATATAGCAATAATTATAAATATTCATTTATTGTCACTTTTTCTGCATAACTATCACTTAAAATGCTGAAAACTGCTTATCTGTAAGCTGTGCTACGTTTTCCGAAAAATCATGAATGTAGAATTCAGAAAACAACACTTTAAGGGAGTGACAAAATAGCATTACAGAAAGCAGCGAGTAATTTTACTAACAGTTTGAGATAAACTTTCGGAAACTGTGAGATTGATAATATTCTATATTGTTTGAATTTTTGAGAGTAATGAATCAACAATCACTAGTATCTAAAAATCAAAATCTTGATACATCCAAGTGCTTTATAGACTTGCTTAGGAGACGCGCACCATTGAATATGAATGATAAATACTATAACTTCATTTGCGTGTAAAAGTTTGCAACTGATTCGTTAAAAAAATAAGATGCCTGACTTCTCTAATAAATCGGGTATTTGAAGAAAGGCAGTTTTAAATCCGGAAATAGAATTGCTATAGCATCATCAAAAATTAACCAGGTGTATCTGAAAAGTTAAGCAAATATCTTTACATAGAGAGCAAAACTCTTAGTAAATCTAGCTATCTTAATTGATTCGTAAATGTTGGATTTAGCTATATCTTAAACCTAACCCCTAACCCCTTCCGTAGGATAGGAATGCAAGTGAGGTTTATATTATTTTAAAATCGCTGTAATTCTAAACTTATAAACTCTTTAAATAGCCAAAAAATAAAAAGCGCCATTGTGGAAAGCTATGGCGTTATTTCATTAAACACTAGCTTAGAAGCCTAATTTTTTTTACTTCAATCACCACAATTAAACGGACAATATACCATGTCAAGGGTGAATGAAAATTCAAGGTCAAGCGAACAACCACTTGAGCAACCTAAGATTTGGTGGGGTATCGCTGTTGCCCTACCAGTAGTCATTGCTTCCGGGGTACTAGCGACAGCCAGAATTGAGCAGCTAAAAAAACTCAGCACATCAGTACCAGTAGCACCAGTTGCGACTAGTATAAGTGCTGTGGGACGCTTAGAACCGCGAGGAGAAGTAGTTAAACTATCCGCTCCAACCGCAGGATTGCAAGCTTCTTCACGAGTTGAGCAAATCTTAGTCAGAGAAGGAGAGCGAGTCAGGAAAGGTCAAATAGTAGCGATTTTGGATAACCACGATAGCCAAACAGCAACAGTCGAAGAAGCCAAAGCAAAACTGCAAGAATCCCGCGCTAATTTAGCCCAAGTAAGAGCCGGTTCACCAAGAGACATTCAAGCTCAAAAAGCAGTAATTTCTCGCATACAAGCTCAATTAAGAGGTGAAGGTGAAGCTCAACAAGCAACGATCGCTCGCATCGCAGCTCAGTTAAGTGGGCAAAAAATCGCCCAACAAGCAACAGTTAATCGTCTCGAAGCCGAACTACAAGGACAACGAGATACTTTAAAAGCCACCGTTTCTCGCGTCCAAGCCGAAGCTAACAATGCTCAAGTCGATGCTCGACGCTATGAAACATTATACAAAGAAGGTGCCATTTCTCAGCAAGAATGGGACAGAAGACGCTTGAGTGCGGTAACTTCTTCTCAACAAGTTGCTGAAAGCCAAGCCAGTTTAAGACAAGCTAAAGCAACTTTACAACAACAACTTGCCGAAGCTAGAGCAAACCAAGTACAAAGTCAAGCAACTTTACAACAGCAGTTGATTGAAGCCAAAGTCAACCGTGATAAAACTATAGCGACATTGCAAAGGCAAATTGAGGAAGAAAGAGCCAAATTCAACAGACTTTTAGAAGTTCGTCCCACCGACGCGATGATAGCACAAGCTCAAGTTAGTAATGCGATCGCCAACGTCAGAAAAGCCCAAGCAGACCTGAAATTAAGTTACGTTGCCGCACCCATCTCCGGAGAGATCATCAAAATTCACACCAAAGCTGGAGAAAACATGAGTGTAAATGGCATCGCTGAGATTGGAAGAACCGATCAAATGATAGCGATCGCTGAAGTTCCCGAAGACAGCATTGGTAAAGTCCGTCTCGGTCAAAAAGCCACAATTGCTAGCGATAACGGTGCTTTTAATGGTGAATTACAAGGAACAGTCGTAGAAGTTGGCAGAAAAATTGGCAAAAAAGATGTCTTAAATACAGACCCAGCAGCAGATGTAGATGCCAGAGTCGTAGAAGTAAAAATCGCCTTACCTCAACAAGCTAGCCAAAAAGTAGGCGGTTTAACTAACGCCAAAGTAGTAGTCGAAATTAACATCTAGCCATCACCTTCTAGCTACAATATTACTTCTTTTTCCTCCTTGGCGCACTTGGCGGTTCGTATTTCTTCTTCTCCTTATCAAACACCATAGAAATAGTACCCATTACCAAAAACATAGTTTATAAACCTATAAAATGAGTTCTAAAATACCTTTAGCATGGCTACAATTAACACGCGAAAAAACTCGCCTTGTCGTGGCTCTGGCAGGAATTGCCTTTGCCGACGTTCTCATGTTTATGCAACTTGGTTTTCGGGATGCTCTGTATTACAGTAACGTCAGGATGCATAGCAGTTTGCAAGGTGATATTGTTTTAATTAACTCTCAATCTAACGCCGTCTTAGCAATGAAAAGCTTTTCACAAAGGCGATTATATAAAGCTTTAGATTTACCAGAAGTACAATCTGTTCATCCTATATATTTAGGGTACGTCACTTGGAAAAATCCTGTAACAGGTCGCCCTCGTAGTATTCTCACCTTAGCTATGAATCCAGAAGTTAATGTATTTAACTTGCCTGGAGTTCAAGAAAATTTAGATAAACTTAAACTGCCCGATGTAGTTTTATATGACCGTTCTTCCCGGACAGAATATGGTCCGATTGTTGCTAATTTTGAGCAAGGCAAAAGTGTCACAGCAGAAGTTGGAATTAGGCAAATTAAAGTAACTGGACTATTTACTTTAGGTGCATCATTTGGAGCAGATGGTAATTTAATTACTAGCGATGTTAACTTTTTTAGAATATTTAGCAATCGACAGCGCGGATTGATTGATATTGGCTTGATTAAATTAAAGCCGGGAGCAAATGCTAACTTAGTTGTGCAACAATTGAGAAGTTATCTGCCAAAAGAAATCAACGTTTTAACTAAAGAAGAATTTATCGACTTTGAAAGAAATTATTGGGCAAACAGCACAGCGATCGGGTTTATTTTCACCTTAGGTACAATCATGGGTTTTGTTGTCGGAACCGTGATTGTATATCAAATTCTTTATAGCGAAGTTACAGAACACTTAGCTGAATACGCCACCTTAAAAGCAATAGGGTACACACAAAAATACTTATTAATTGTCATTCTTCAAGAAGCTTTAATTTTAGCACTGTTAGGATATATGCCTGGATGGGCTTTTACAATGGTTTTATATAATTTGGCTAAAGACGCAACACTTTTACCAGTTTTCATGAGTTTTGATCGTGCAATAATGGTGCTAATTTTAACTATTTTGATGTGCTTTATTTCCGGTGCGATCGCCGTGCGAAAATTAGAAGCTGCCGATCCAGCAGATATATTTTAATTTAACTCCGCTCCTCCCGTAGAGACGTTCCGCTGGAACGTCTTTACCTAAACCCTAACGATTTTCAAAGTAAAATGACAAAACAACCTGTAATCGATATCAAAAATATCAGCCATTATTACGGTAAAGGCTCGCTGAAAAAACAAATATTATTTGACATAAATCTAGAGATTTATGCAGGGGAAATCGTAATTATGACCGGACCATCAGGTTCAGGTAAAACAACATTACTGAGCTTGATTGGTGGTTTGAGGTCTGTGCAAGAAGGAAGCCTAAAATTTCTAGGTCAAGAACTATCTGGAGCCAGTCAAAGTAAACTGGTAGAAATTAGACGTAATATTGGTTATATTTTCCAAGCTCACAACTTGTTGGGGTTCTTAAACGCTAGACAGAACGTACAAATGGCGGTAGAACTAAACAAAGAGATTTCTAACCAACATGCGATTAACAAATCAGAAGCGATGCTTCAAGCTGTAGGTTTAGATGACAGGATTAATTACTTCCCAGACAATCTTTCTGGTGGGCAAAAACAAAGAATAGCGATCGCACGCGCTTTGGTGAACCATCCCCCATTAGTGCTAGCAGACGAACCCACAGCCGCTTTAGACAAACAATCAGGACGCGATGTGGTAGAAATAATGCAAACCCTTGCCAGAGAGCAGGGAACCTCTATTTTGCTCGTGACCCACGATAACCGCATTTTAGATATTGCCGATCGCATCTTGGAAATGGAAGATGGTCATTTAGCCCGTAATTGCCAAAGCACCGTCAATAATTATGAGTCAAAAGTTAAACACCACAACTCCTAACTCATAGCTGATAGCTAATAACTCATAAATATACACAGTTATTACTTATGAATGTGATTTTTTCGTTCCAGATAGCTTATCGGGTGACGGAGAATTTGCTTGACGACTAGTACGGAAAGTCACATTCACACCTTCATTTGACTGTTCCAGCACCAGCAAAGGCGTCGGTTTAGCCTTTTGATCCCAATGCATATAAGCAATCCTACCTTGAATCGTCGGTTGCCAAGTATCTTGGTCTTCAGCAGGGCTAAGATAAGTTTCAATACAATCGATAATTTGGCTGATGCTGGCAGAAGTTGCTTGCGTGGGCAACTTCATTAACCGAATTTGAACGCGAAACAGCACTCGCTTGGCAGGGACTCCCTCTATATTAGTCTCGTACTCTACATCAAAAACGTGATCCACCTGCCGTCCAGAACTATTAGCAATCCCAACAACTCCTTGTTGAGCCTGATTTGGACGTAGTGCTTGAGAAATTTGATCTTTGACTTTGATTTTTACTTGGTTGACGATCGCAAAATGAAACACCTCCTCAGCCATCCGCATTCGCAAATAATCCAAATTAAAATCCCGTGAGTTAATCAAATCGGGATTAGTCTCCATTTTTGTAATTGTTTCCAACGCTAGCTTAAACTTTTTCTCTAGTTCTCGCGCCCGAAATTTTTCAAACTTAATTTTTTTCTCCAGCTTCTTCATCTGAAGTTTCCCATATACAATCAAACCAATCACCGTTAAAGTTAGTACTCCAGAGGTTGCGACTAACAACAATTGCGGTATTTGCTGATCGTTTGCAGGTGCCACTGGCACTTGCTGAATTGCCTTAGTAATCTTAGACCCTGGCGATTGGGCAACAGATATTAAAATAGACATGGTTGCAAACATAAATACTTGACTCCTGATTTCTAGGATGCCCAAATCCTTCATGTCATCTTGCTGTATTATTGTTAATTTTTGACTAAGGCATTGGGGAGATGGGGAGACAAGGAGACAAGGAGATGGGGGGAAAGAATTATTCTCATTGTCCCCCTTGTCCCCCACTCCCCCTTGTCCCCCCTGTCCCCCTTGTCCCCCACTCCCCCTGTGCAACAACTGCGCCACCACACTTGGGTTATCAATCGGTGGAGATGTATCGGGTAAAATGCAAATTCTTGTAAAACCGCCAGCAGCAGCAGCTTGCAACAAAGAGGAAATAGTTTCCCGTTCTTC
>JBPCQW010000123.1:0-6149 GCA_050997715.1 Hassallia sp. | reverse complement strand
ATGCCTGTGATCCTGTTTATATTAATTACTAAATGCTTTAAGTGTTTTTATGTAAATTTTATAGAAGCTTTTAATATCAGTATTTGTACTACAAAATGAAGTGCGGAATGTGGGTTGAATACAGATCGTACTTTGTGAGCATACTTTGGTATCCGATACCACTCGTCACCGAGAACGACAGCAACAACATTTTGCCCATACGATGGCAGTTTATCAATTTCGTCCCAAGTCATGTAGAAAACAAGACCGTTTATCTTCAAGCTCTTCTTCATAGCCTGTAAAACTTTACTTATGTAAGCCGCTAAACCAAGATCAATCGGAGGATTGGCATCGTATATGTTCCAGAGAATCGGTTCTTGATTTCGTCTGATGTAGATGTAGTACTGATTGTCAAGCGATTTAAGGTGAGCCATACGAATATTGGGAAATCAAGTGTTTACATCGGTTTCTAGCAGTTTTTGTATCCACTACTACTTGTTTTTTGCTAGAAAATCGTATATGTCCTAGCCTCTAAGAAAATTTATATAAACTAAATAAAAAAGTATTTGTCAACTCTTTACGTATATTTCGGTAATTTAAAGTTTTAGTTATTTGTAATGAGTAATACTTTTTTTGCGAGTTTTTGTGGTCTAAATATCATTTTCTTAAGTATTTACTATCTGTAATCCCACAGTAACCACTATAAATAAGCAGGTTAAGAAGATTTGAAGATTAGATTATCTATATAAAATAATACATAAAATATGAGATTCTCATATGCAACGTCAATAAAATAGGGATGCGATCGCATCCCTAGAATATGCTGATTATCTTAAAAATTGCTGTTTCAGGCGCATCACTAATTAAAAGGCAAGCAGCAAATTCTCCAATTTCTACCTCTACGGGCTTGTGTATTGACCAAATGTTTGAAAAACTAGCTTATATAATCATCAGTGGTGCTGAATTTGGAGTGCTGAGGAGCCTTTTCCCGCGCTCGTTTTTCTGAAAGAAGGGCGATGTATGTCTCAGACATCATAACTTCCAAAGGAACTTTTGTTAAAGCGAGTGGCGTTGTCGAGTATCAAGGCATGGAGTTAATTATCTCCTTGTCTGTTGGTCTTGTGTGCCCCTCTCATGATGCCTGAATAACTATTCCCACACCACAATGAAATACCAGGTACTAGATCGAATATTTAACAAAGCTTTGTCTTTACGCAAGTTTGAACGTTTGGAACTTGATGAGAATTTCTGCATTATAGATACATCCGAGCAAGTTCAACGATTTGCCGATCGCCCTGAAGAGGTAATGTTAGGAAAAGATGTCCGGCTAAGTTTTCCGGAATTTATTGGGATTGAAGATATTCTCATCTCTATCTTACAAGAAAAACAGGAACTATTTGAATTAGAGAGTATTGCACGTTTTCATGAAGACAGATCGGATATGTATATCAATATATATATTTTTAGCGAATCAGGTGAAAACGAATCTGATAATAGATTAATTATTTTGCTTGAAGATATTACCGAAAGAATGTTTTTTCAACAAAACCTCAAGCAGAAAGTAAATGACTCTAATTTATTACTACATACGTTAGTCACCTACAAAAATTACATGGATCAAGTTATCACTTCAATGGCAGATGCCTTTTTAGTGACAACTAACTGTGGAAAAATCAAAAAAGTAAATCGAGCCGCGCAAGAATTATTTGGTTTTAGCGAACAAGAACTAATCAATCAACCCATTTCTTTAATAATTGATGATAATTTTCTACTACAAAGAGCGATTAAACAGCATTCTTTATATCATAAATATTTTCAAAATTTAGAATTAGTTTGTAGAACGAAAAAACGAGAAAAGCTGTTAATTGCGTTTTCGTGTTCAGTTATTCACAAAAAAATAGATGGCTTAGAAGATATTGTTTACATCGGTCGAGATATTACTGCTAGAGAGCGCAGACAACAGCGTCATGCAGTACAGTATGCCATAACCCGCATTTTATCAGAATCTCAAAGCGTCAAGCAGGCAATATCAAAAATTTTGCCGGCAATTTGTGAAAGTTTGGGATGGGATTTAGGGCAACTTTGGACAGCGAATGAATATTTAACCACATCAGCGTCTAGAGAAAACAAAGATAAAACAAATTCTATACTCAGATGTGTAGAAATGTGGTCTAGTCGAACAATCACCGTTCGAGAATTTAAAGCGATCGCATGGCAAACTACATATACCCTTGGTGTTGGTTTTCCGGGTCGAATTTGGGCAAAAGGTTCCCCCCTTTGGACTAGGGATATTATGCATAGTTCTGACTTTTCGCGAACGCAAAAAGCTGTCGCTACAGCATTGCACGGCGCATTTGGTTTCCCAATTGTGGATGACAGCAAAGTTTTAGGCGTGATGGTTTTCTTCAGTCGGGAAGTGCAGCCAAAAGATGTAGACTTACTACAAATGATGGCTTCTATTAGTAGCCAAATTGTTCATTTTCTCAAACACAAACAAGCAACTGAGCTTCTTTTAGAAAGTGAAGAAAGATACCGAGATTTATTTGAAAATGCTAACGACTTGATTCAGTCTGTTAATGCTTATGGTCGTTTTGAGTATGTCAATCGTGCGTGGCGAGAAACTTTCGGATATAGCGAAGCTGAAGTTACTCAAATGAATGTATTTGAGATTATACATCCGGATTTTCAATCTTTTTGTCGGCAAATGTTTTATCGTGTCCTCTCAGGAGAAAAAATCGAGCAATTTCAAGCTGCATTCATTACTAAATACGGTCAAAAAATATTTGTAGAAGGAAACATAAATTGTAAATTGGTGAGAGGAAAACCAGTTGCCACTCGCGGCATTTTTCGTAACATTACCCGGCGACTAGAAGTTGAAGAAGCACTGTATCATCAACAGAAACAAACTGAAGGTTTGTTGCTGAATATTTTGCCAGAAGCAATAGCTAACCGTCTCAAACAACAATTAGGGACGATTACCGAAGACTTTGCTGATGTGACAGTTTTATTTGCAGACATCGTTGGCTTTACGGAAATAGCTTCTTCTCTGAGTGCGATTCAACTGGTGAAGTTACTCAACCAAATTTTTTCAGATTTTGATCGTCTCAGCGAGCAATATAATTTAGAGAAAATCAAAACTATAGGCGATGCTTATATGGTAGTTGGTGGCTTACCCAAACGTCGCCCAGATCATGCCCAAGCGATCGCTCGAATGGCACTCGATATGCAAATAGCGATCGCTCAATTTAATGCCGAGAATCAGCAAAACTTCTCCATTCGTATCGGCATCCATAGCGGTTCCGTAGTTGCTGGAGTAATCGGTATCAAAAAACTGACTTACGACCTCTGGGGAGACACTGTAAACATCGCTAGCCGCATGGAATCCCAGGGTTTTACCAACAAAATTCAAGTATCGGAAACCACTTATCAACACTTGCGTGATGAATTTTTCTTTGAAAAGCGCGGTGAAATCCAAGTTAAAGGGAAAGGGAAAATGACAACTTATTTGTTGATTGGGAGGAAGTGAGGAGTGGGGAGTGGGGGACAAGGAGACAAGGGGACAAGGGGAATTCAAAATTTAATACTCTCCCGCTGCCTCCCCTCTCCCCCCTCTCCCCCCTCTCCCCGTCCTTCACTAAGGAGTATTCGGAATCAACCTCCCACAGGGATAAGTTGCTGCTTCACTAGAAGCGCTATCAGCCATAGCAGCCGGGATTTTATCTACTGGTTGGGTTTTGGCTGCAAGATAGTCTTGACGCAGTTTCTCGGTTATTTCTTCGCGTCTGTCGTATATTCGCTTTAAAGGGCGAGGCTGGCACTGGTTCATCACGTATGCTGTTACCAGTGGTAAAGCGATCGTGCTATCGGTGTAACAAACAATCGTGCTGGGTAATTCTTCTGGGTCAATTTTACCCCAGCTAACTGCTTCCGAGGGAGTAGCCCCAGATAAACCGCCGGTATCTGGACGCGCATCGGTAAACTGGATAAAGTAATCATGTCCGCGTTCTTCTAGTCCCAATACCTCGTGAATTTGCGGTTGAGTTTGTAGCAAAAAGTTCTTAGGACTGCCACCACCGATAATTACCGCAGCACTTTTGCCTTCAGATTCATCTTTCGATTCGCGTGCAGCGTAGGCGATCGCTGCTGTTTCATTCACGTCAATTGACGGATCTAAAATCAATTTGGAACCTTCTAACGCTAAAGCTGCCACGTTCATTCCAATTGAACTATCACCTGGAGAAGACGTATAAATCGGCACGCCACATTCATAAGCTGTTGCTAGCAAGCAGGAATGCTCCACTCCTAATTGCTTTTCGACTTCCCAGACATATTTACCTAGCAAATAGTGAAATTCAGCCGTTCCCATGCGTTTTTGAAACGGTTCTGCTTGCAAAATCTTGCGGATGAAAGCGTCTGTTTCTAACAGCACGTCGTAGCCAAAAATAATGTCATAAATACGGATGGTGCTTTGCTGACGCAGTTTCACATCATCTAAAAATGGATTACCTGCAAACAGTTCAAAACCCAATCCATAATGCATGTCGTGGTAAAGATTCGCACCAGTGCTAATCATCCAGTCAATAAAACCGTTGCGAATTAAAGGTGCTAGGGCAGAAACCCCGAATCCTGCTGGTGTCATCGCACCGGAAAGGCTAACTCCTACCGTCACACCTTCGGTTAAGACTTCCTTACTCAGTAGTTGACAGATTTCTCGCAAACGCGCCGAGTTATAAGCCGTAAAGTAATTATCAATCAAATCAACCACGCTGATGTTGGTTGACATCGGTGTAGGTGAGATTTTTTGACCCAGCTGTTTTGACATTTTGCACTCCCGCAGAGTAAACACGCTCCCATGTAATGTTAACTAGCTTTGAGTAATTTATTGCATCGTCTTTAAGTACGAATCGTAAGTAATCAGGCAAAAATATCCGAAAATCACTCGTTTTCTACTAGCACATACTTCTCGGTGCGGCTGTACCGCACCATCGATAACACAAAACGGTAAAACTCTCTCCACTTAAAGCTTTCAATTTTTTTAATGGTGTTTTAATTGATATTTAACACCAAGTTTGTATTACACGACCTGTTAACTGTTGTCCCAACCAAGGAGTATTACTAGATAAAGTGTAGAGATTTTCGCTGTTGACTTTCCAGCTTTCTTTGGGGTTAAATAAAGTCAATTCTGCTTTTTCACTTTTGACGATCGCACTTATTTTCTGTCCTAAACATCCTGCTGGACGATTACTCAAAGCCTTCCATAATTCCAAAGCTGTAAATTCACCGCTTTCTACTAAATATTGCCACAACAGCGGTAATGCTAACTCTAATCCAATTGCCCCTGGTAAAGCTTCTGCAAACGCTTGCACTTTTTCTTCGTAAGTGTGCGGTGTATGGTCAATAGCGATCGCATCTATAATTCCCATCCGCACACCTGCACGCAAGGCTTTTAAATCGCTGGGATTGCCTAAAGGTGGTTCTAAACGCAGGCTTGTATTATAACTTTTAACTACCTTTGTGTCAAGTAAAAGGTGCATCCAAGTAGTGCTGGCGGTGACGGGTAAACCCTGAGATTTTGCCGAAGCGATAAGTTCGACACTGCGAGCGGTGGAAACGCGCATGATATGGACAGGGGTACCGATGGCGGCGACTAATTCCAACACTGAAGCGATCGCGGCAGTTTCAGAGATAGCTGGATTTCCTGGTAAACCTAAGCGAATAGAGTCTTGTCCTTCGCGCATGACTCCATTGGACATAAGAAGGCGATCGCAACACCAAAAGGCGATCGGTTTCCCCGCATGTTGGAGATACTCCAACACTCGACGCACCAGCCCCAAATTCTCCAAGTTTCCGCCATCAGCAAAACCAACCACCCCAGAAGCCCCCAAATCCGCCAATTCAGTCATCTGCTTTCCTGCAACATCCTGAGTGATAGCACCCCAGAGGTGGAGGAGGGGGAGAGGGGGGGATGGGGGGAGTGGGGGAGTGGGGCACTGGGGAGAAATTCTTCCTTGTCCCCCTTGTCCCCCTTGTCCCCCACTCCCCATGTGCAACAACTGCGCCACCACACTTGGGTTATCAATCGGTGGAGATGTATCGGGTAAAATGCAAATTCTTGTAAAACCGCCAGCAGCAGCAGCTTGCAACAAAGAGGAAATAGTTTCCCGTTCTTC
>JBPCQW010000112.1:0-20667 GCA_050997715.1 Hassallia sp. | reverse complement strand
AAGGATTTCTGATGACGAATGAAGAACTGCTGGAAGTCATTAAAAAAGCTGCTAAAGATAGAGTGGCAAAGTTAAATCTCTCTAGTCAGAAATTAACTTCACTGCCAGCAGAGATTGGTCAACTTTCCAACCTCAGTGAGCTTAACCTCAGCTACAATCAACTGACAAAGCTACCTAAAGAGATTACCCAACTATCTAAACTTAAATCACTAGCTCTTAGCGGCAATCAATTAATAACACTGCCTCCAGAACTTGGACAGTTAGGGTTAACACGGCTAACATTTGCTGGAAATCCTCTAGTATCACTTCCCCCAGAAATCCGCAAGAAAGGCTTTAGAGCAATCCTGAACTTTTACAAACAACAGATAGAACAAGAAACCGATCACCTCTACGAAGCTAAATTACTCATTGTGGGAGAAGGTGGTGCAGGTAAAACTACCCTAGCAAAAAAAATTCAAAACTCAGATTATCAGCTAGAGCAAGATGAAATCTCTACTAAAGGCATTGATATAATCCGATGGAGCTTCCTATTAGAAAATGACAGAGAATTTCAGGTTAACATTTGGGACTTTGGTGGTCAGGAGATTTACCATGCCACCCACCAGTTTTTCCTGACCAAACGCTCTTTTTATATCTTGGTTGCTGATAGCCGAAAAGAAGACACAGATTTTTATTACTGGCTGAATGTAGTAGAACTGTTAAGCGAAAACAGTCCCTTACTTATTATTAAAAATGAAAAGCAGGAGCGCAAACGCGAAATAAACGAGCGACAATTACGAGGCGAATTCACCAATCTTAAAGAAACACTCGCGACAAATCTTGCTAGCAATCGCGGTTTGTCAGAAATTCTGAATAAAATGAAACATTATATTAGTAACCTAGCCCATGTAGGAACAGAACTACCCAAAACCTGGATTAAAGTACGCGAAGCTCTAGAACGTGACTCCCACGACCATATTAGCTTGCAAGAATATCTAACTATCTGTCAGGAAAATGGGTTTACTACACAGGAGGACAAACTCCAACTTAGTGGCTATCTGCATGATTTAGGTGTATGCCTTCATTTCCAAGAAGATGACCTTTTAATAAAAACCGTAATTCTCAAGCCAACTTGGGGTACAGATGCCGTTTATAAAGTATTAGATAACTCACAAGTAATTCATAATTTGGGTAAATTTGACCGTCATGATTTAGCAAACATCTGGGATGAAAACAAATACCTCAACATGCGGGCAGAACTGTTGCGATTAATGATGAATTTTAAATTGTGTTATGAAATTCCCAGTTGCCCTGGTACTTACATTGCTCCACAATTACTTAACCCTAACCAACCAGAGTATGAGTGGCAAGAAAATGATAACTTGCTGTTGCGCTACGAATATGAATTCATGCCCAAAGGTATCCTGACTCGTTTCATCGTCGAGATGCACTCATCGATTGAAGGACAAACCTGTGTTTGGAGAAGCGGTGTTGTCTTGAGTAAAGATCAAGCGCAGGCAGAGGTGATTGAGTATTATCGCTATCACAAAGGAGAAATTCGTATTCGTGTTTCCGGAAAGCGTAAGCGAGATTTATTGGTTACAGTGATGCACGAACTCGGAAAAATTCACGACTCTTACGAACTTCTCAAGGATAAAACAAAAACATTATTTCCCTGCAATTGCCAAGCCTGCAAAGGTAATCAAATACCCCAATTCTACGAATTACAGATGCTACATAAATATATAGATGACAAAAGAACTGAAATTGAGTGTCGAAATAGTTACCAGATGGTAAACGTTCGAGGCTTGATTGACGATGTAGTTCCTGAACAATCTCGTTCGACGGCTCAACGTTCTTCGACATATGAAGCTATAAATGAATTTGAACCAGATACTTCAAGAACTATGACAAAAATAAATAAATACAGTTTCCTCAATCCTGGAGTTGTTCAAATCATCGAGAGCAACTGGGGCGAAATCGTTGGCAATAAATACGCAGCCGATCCAGGCTTTAAGGAGTCACTAACTGAGATCATCGACATATTGAGCAAAATACAACACAAACATCCAACTGCGACTGAGGCAGAAGCCAAGGAAATAATTGAGGTGGAATTTCAAGAGATTAGAATTAATCAACCAAGTAAATTGCAGAAATTTCGGCGACAACTATTGAATCCGGAACGTTGGTTGAATGGTGGCAGACAAGCTGTGAGTGAGGTTGCTAAACATTATGTGGATGGCAATGTAGTTTACAAAGCAGGACTTGCATTCCTCGATGGCTTCAGTGAAGATGAAGACTAGACATCAGGGCAGATTTATGGACTGAGCGATCATCCCACTTGTCGAACTACAGCCTGACAATACCCCGATTCAGTGCGGTGATTATTCTTGTGTGCGGTTCCGAAAGCGTTATCATCAGCGTCGGAAACCACACCGAGGACTTCTCTGTGCATCTATGCGGTTCAATAATGCGTTAGTCTTAAATTAATCACTATTATATATAGATACTCGAAAGCGCTTTTACCAACTTCTGAATATGTATCGATTCATGCGTTGCCATCAGAGATATGCGGATGCGACTTGTGGGAACTGTTGGGGGACGAATCGCTGGGGCAAAAATGCCAGATGCTTTTAGCTGCTTTCCGGCTTCTAAGGCAGCTTTTGCACTGGGCAATTGAAAACATAATATAGGTGATTCTGAAGGCAATAATTTCAACTTGGGTAATTGCATCAACTTTTTCAACTCATCGATATTCGCCCATAATTGGTTGCGGCGTTGCGGTTCAAGTTGTATAATCTTGATTGCTGCTAACGCCGCTGCGGTGTCTGCGGGTGACAGCGCGGTGGTGTAAATCCAACTGGGGGCGCGATTTCGCAAAAAGTCGATTAAAGTGGCACTGCCGGCGACATACCCCCCTAAACTGCCCAAAGCTTTACTCAAAGTGCCAATTTGAATTAATTGCCGATCGCTACACCCGAAATGTTCGACACAGCCGGCGCCAGTTTTACCCAACACCCCAGTGGCATGAGCTTCATCAATTAGCAGCATACAGCTAAATTCTTCAGCTAAATCTAACAGTGTCGGTAAAGGACATAAATCCCCATCCATGCTAAAGACGCTATCAGTGATAATTAAACAGCGTCGGTAATTTTGCCGCTGACTCAACAGATTTTTTAAAGCGGTCACATCACAGTGCGGATATTCGATAACCGTCGCACCACTGAGAATCGCTCCATTTTTCAAGCTGGAGTGATTATATTCGTCAGAAAGTATTAAATCACGCTTGCCTACTAAAGCGGTTATTGCTCCTAAATTTGCTAAATAGCCAGAACTGAATACTAGGGCATCTTCTGTTTGTTTTAGAGAGGCGATCGCCTCCTCCAACTCTCGGTGTAATTCTCGATGCCCACTGAGTAATCTCGATCCAGTGCTTCCCGTGCCAAATTGTTTGGTAGCTGCAACCCCGGCTTCAATTAAGCGATCGTCCCCCGCTAATCCCAAATAGTCGTTACTGGCAAAATTAATTACCTCTCGACCATCCACAATCACCATCGCACCAGGGCGACCGTGGATGGTTTGTACTGAACGATACCAGTCCGCCCGGTGAATCGTAGCCAGGGATTCGTTTATCCAAGCATAAGGGTTTGGGGGCATGGGGAGTGGGGGAGGGGGGGGAGAAGGGGGACAAGGAGACAAGGATGTGGGGGGAGTAGGGGAGATGAGGAGGTGGAGGGAGATGGGTAATTGAATGAATATCTTAACTCTAATTTCCAATGCCCAATGCCCAATGCCCAATGCCCAATGCCCCATGCCCAATGACTAATATTCAACTTGTTCGCTGCTAAGAAGTGCGATCGCTTGTTTTATCCAATCTTCAACATAAGCATCTTTTGGTAGTCCAATATCCTCACTTACTACATGTAAAGCGTGACTGACTTCGTGTGCAGTATATCCCAAAGCAAAGAGAGTCATCTGCACTTCTTCGAGAATATTTGGTGCGGGACCACCTGTAGCCACGAAGAAGCCTGCTGATTTGCGCCATTCGATTAACTTGCTTTTTAGTTCTAAACAGATGCGTTCAGCGGTCTTTTTGCCCACTCCCGGCGCTTGAATTAAGATTTGTGTATTGGCAGCGATGATGGCTTGGACTAATTCTGGTAATTCCAGAGTGTCCAATAAGGCGATCGCTAAAGACGCCCCAATCCCACTTACAGTTAAAAAGTGGCGAAACAAATCTCTTTCGGATGGTGAAGCAAAGCCATACAGCAACGGCACTTCTTCGCGAATTTGGTAATGGGTGAAAATTTGCACCTCCCCTCCGGTTCCTGGTAACTGTTGTCCCAGTCGTTGAGGAACTTGTAAATCATACCCAATGCCATTCACTTCTAGAGTCAGTATGACGCGATTCGCGCCAGACTTTTGCACACCAGCAACCAAACCTTTTAGATAGCTAATCATTAAATAAAACCAAAGTGTTTTAAGCCTTCGAGAATTCCACCTGCACAAAAGTTTTGTGCGAGGTAACGATAGTCAGCGGGATTTTCATTGTGCCATTCGAGTAATTCCGGACGGGCATTCCCGACGAGAATTCCTCTTTCGTTCCCCACGGCAAATAAAGCAATATCATTGCCAGAATCACCACAGACAACCGTTTTCTCTGCTGCAATTCCCCACTTTTGGCGGAGAAATTGCATAGCCTGACCCTTATCGCTGTGGCGGGGCACGATGTCAAGGTCAACACCGCTGCTATAGATTAACTTTATATTTAAACCACATTTTGACAGATTTGTGTCAAGTAATGGTAAAATTTTATGTGCTGATTCTTCTTTGAGGAAAAAACTTATCTTAAAAGGACGCTGTTCTGAGTCGGGTTGGGGGACTAATTCCGGATGTTTTGCGGTTTCAGATAATACCAGGTCACGATTCCAGCCGTCGGCAAGTCGCTCTGACCAAGTAGAATCAGGAGTATCGCTTTCACCAAAATAAATTTCTGTTCCGACAGAAACGACCAAAGCATCTGGTTCTATCAGATTTTTTTCAATTTGCAGTTCTCGGTAAAGTACGCGCGATCGCCCTGTCGCGTAAACAATCTTAGTACCATACTTTTGGCGATGTTCGCTCAGTTTTTGCTGAAGTTCTGTTAAAGCTTCGTCATTACCCACGAAGGTATTATCTAAGTCTGTTACAAAAAGAAATTTATCCACAACTACCTCTTTGATGTTGCCCGGTTTACCATCAAAAAGTTTATGTCCTTTTTGGTTTGTGCGATCGCAGTAGGTAGATTTTTCCTAAAATATCCAATTAATTAAAAATTGCATAAATTAGTAGAGACGTTCCGGCGGAACGTCTCTACAATATATTTGACTTATAAGGCAAAATAGTACTAGATTACTATTAAACCTACCTAATATAAAAAATAGGGTAAGCAATGCTCACCCTAGACTTAAAAATTCAGCAACACTAAATTAGACAAACTTAACTACTGAGAAGTTTCGCGTTTTACTTTTTCAATCTTTTGATCGTAATCTCCACGTTCGGCTTTGTTGCGAGCGAGTTCTTGTTCAATTTCGCTACGTTCGTAATCTTCTGAACCCAAAGTGCGTTTTGCGGGGTCGTTGGTTAGTTCTGAGCCAAAGCGCTTCAGCATTTCCACGGGATTTTTTTGCTTACTTCCAGTTCCCAAATCCTTGGGAATTACTTCTGCTGCTCGCTTACCGCTTTCGATATAATCATCACCGCCTGTAGCTTGTGCGGTAGGATTATTGGCTTTTACACCAAAATCGCCGGAGTAAAAACCAGCCGCTTGAGCTGAGGCTGGTAAACTAGTTAAGAAAACTAAACCAGCTAAGAAAGCGATCGCTATTGTGCGACGCAATTGATTAAATATTCTGTTGAATGCCAACATTCAGGAATTTCCCTCCAATTTTTCTGCCAAATGCTTGGATTGTAGGAAATTCTCATTAATTTAGCGTCTTCCTTTGGGATAGTTACACATCTATATCAAAAGTAAGGGGACAGGGGGACAAGGGGACAAGGGGAAGAGAAGTTTTTCGGCATTTTCCCTAGTTTCCCTCGTTCCTTGACTGTGGCAAGGAATGCACATCTTGAGGCTCTGCCTCCTTTGTGGTTAACTAGAGGCAGCAGCCCTCTAAAAGTTCATTCCCAGGCTGGAGCCTGGAAACGAGACAATCCGCAGTCACCTTCTACGCTATCGTCACATCTTTCGACAAATAAACATCCTGAATCGCGTGAAACAGGTTTACACCTTCCTCAAAAGGACGCTGGAACGTCTTGCGTCCAGAAATTAAACCAGTACCACCGGCACGCTTGTTAATTACAGCAGTGCGAATCGCTTCCGCAAAGTCGCTTTTACCAGACGCACCACCAGAATTAATTAGTCCTGCACGTCCGCAGTAGCAATTAAGCACCTGGTAACGAGTCAAATCGATGGGGTGGTCGGTTGTCAAGTCGGTGTAGACCTTTTCATTGGTTTTACCGTAACTCTCACCTGTAGCTTTGGCAACGGCTCCGTAACCGTTGTTAACTTCGGGTAACTTTTGTTTGATAATGTCAGCTTCAATGGTGACACCTAAATGATTCGCTTGTCCGGTGAGGTCAGCGGCAAGGTGATAATCTTTATCTTGTTTAAAAGCGTTATTACGCAGATAACACCAAAGAATTGTTACCATCCCCAATTCGTGAGCGCGTTTAAAAGCGTGGCTGACTTCTTGAATTTGCCTGGTGGATTGTTCTGAACCAAAATAAATTGTCGCACCTACCGCAGCTGCACCCAAATTCCAAGCTTGTTCGACATCACCAAACATGACTTGATCGAATTGATTCGGGAAAGTTAGCAATTCGTTGTGGTTGAGTTTGACGATAAAAGGAATTTTGTGAGCGTATTTGCGAGAAACGCTGCCCAATACTCCTAAAGTGGTAGCGACTGCGTTACATTCAGCTGCGATCGCTAACTTGACAATATTTTCGGAATCGAAGTACATCGGGTTAGGTGCAAAAGATGCGCCGGCTGAGTGTTCGATACCTTGGTCTACTGGTAAAATCGAGAGATAACCGGTATTTGCCAAACGACCTGTAGAATATAAAAGCTGGAGATTTCGCAAAACTTGGGGATTGCGATCGCTCTGAATCCAAACTCGATCTACAAAGTCGGGTCCTGGTAAATGCAATAAATCTGACGAAACCTTTGCCTTAAATGTAAGCAGGTCTTCTGCTTCTTTACCTAGCAACGATTCGATAGAATTAGGTGCCGATAGCGTTGAAGTCATAGCTATGATGTAAAAACTTCTGTTTTTATGGTCGCTATGTTCAGCCTAGCGTGTGTCTGTCTGAAGACAGAGTATAATTATTTTGACTTTGATAGCTTTCAACTAGCGACTTGAAGGCAATATTAAAAACATGTGCGGTACAACTACGTGTAGGTAGTGTTTATGATGGACACCACATGACCAATCTTGAAGTTATCCAAGAATTGTACAGGACTTTCCGCGAAAAGGATTATGATGCCTTCCTACGCATCTGTACCCCCGACCTTGAATGGATTCAAAACGAAGGATTCCCCAGAGGAGCAACTCGACAAGGAGCAGAAGCGGTAATTGAAGGGGTTTTCAAAGCTTTTAATCACGACTGGGAGTCGTGGTCATTTGACATTCAGCAATATTTAGATGCGGGGGAAACAATCATCGTTATCGGCAGCTATGCAGGTTGCCATCGTTTGTCCGGCAAGTCGTTTTGCTCTCCGGCAGCGCATGTGTATGATATTTGTGACGGCAAAGTCTGTCGGTTCCGGCAATTTACTGACACTAAGGTCATCTGGGACGCTATAGACATCTGTTGAAAATTAATTATACGTTACCCAAAAGCCTTTGTAGAGACGCAATTTATCGCATCTTCGGCTCATTTGCAACAGATGTCTATTGTCAAATCATCCCACAATTATGTAACGCCCCAACTTGAGCGATCGCTATGAATTTACTGAAAAATAGATAATTACCGTTTCTTCAGTTTACGTTTGAACTCATACCCAACACCTAAACAAGCAAAGGCTATTGTACCTAATACATAATCAGGTTCCGGCACTGTCTTATACTTATATTCAAACTCCTCACCAAAAAGAGGTGGTGTAGTTGCAGGTAAGCGACGGTGATTAGTTGCTTGCTCGTATGAATAAGCAATATTAATCAAAGTTGATTCAGCAAATGCCGAACCTAACAACTCAATTCCAACTGGCAAATTATCAGATGTAAATCCAGCGGGTACAACCAAAGCCGGAAATCCTGTAAAAGAACTTAAAAGAGCGTTACCAGGATATCCTTCCGGATAAGGTTGACCGATTAAACTCGGCTTTAAGACTATACTGGGATACAAAAAAGCGTCTAGTTTTTGTGATTGAATAACGCTTTTAACAGTAGTTGTTAATTCTTCTTTGTTTTTCAGATAAAGCTGATATTCTGGACTTTCTTCTGGAGGTACTGTTGTTTCGTCATACAAACTTAAGTATCCCTCAACCGAAGGAATCGGAAGTATCTTACCAGAATTGATTATTTCTGTAAGAGTTTTATATGGAATGTCGGGTCCACGAGAAGCTAAGTAATTATTAATATCAAACTTACTTCTATATTGAAAGCCAAGGTCTGCATAAGGATTTGTCCTGACAAAATAATCCAGATTGGGAATTTCTACATCAAAGACTTCTGCACCTTTTTTCTTCATATCTTCGATTGCTGCATTCACCAACGCTTTTATTTCTGGGTCGGTAGCGTTTTTACCCATGTCAGCTTCAACCAGTTCTCGAATTACTCCAATGCGCTTTCCTTTAAGTCCGTCTTTATCCAATGAGTCTGTATAGCTTTCGGGAATTTTACCGATGTTTTTTGCAGTCGCAGGGTCATTCGGGTCATATCCTGCCAAAACATCTAATATATAAGCTGCATCAGTGACATTTCGAGCGATCGGTCCTCCGGTGTCTTGAGTTAAAAGCAGTGGAACAATACCATCTCGACTTGTTAACCCAACTGTTGGTCGTATACCAACTAAATTATTTACAGATGCTGGTCCACGAATCGAAATTGCTGTATCTGTACCAGTTCCAATTGTGGCAAAGTTAGCAGCAATAGATGCTCCAGTTCCCCCACTTGAACCCCCAGGTATTCTATCAAGTGCGTAAGGATTGCGTGTTTGTCCTCCCAAAGAACTAATAGTGGTAAAATCTAATGAAAACTCGTGCAAATTAGCTTTACCAAGTATAATGGCTCCCGCATCTCGCAGTTTTTTGGTGAGAAAAGCATCATCTGGGGGAATAGAATTTTGCAAAGTCAGAGAACCAGCTGTAGTCGGCAAATCAAAGGTATCGTAATTATCTTTTAAAATAACTGGAATTCCATGTAATGGACTTCTCTTACCTGAACTTTGACGCTCGTTATCTAAGGCTGCGGCTGTTTCTAAGGCTTGCGGATTTATGGTGATGATAGAATTAAGGCTCGGACCTTGCTTGTCATAAGCATTAATCCGATTTAAATACAGTTGCGTCAATTGTACCGATGTCAATGCACCAGCATCAAAAGCTTGATTAATATCAGCAATTGTTGCTGTTTCTAATTTAAAGTTTGCCCCGAAAACTGCGGTAGGCAAAATGCCTAAAGAAACTATAGATGTAGTTAAGATTGAAAAAGTTTGTTTGAGATTTTTTAGCACTATACACTCCTTTAAGATAAATAAAAAAAGTATCAAAATCTTCTACTTATAAAACTATTTTGAAATTTTAAGTAAAATTTAGTACGACGGTTTTGATTTCGATTAAATACAGGTTTATCTATGGTTTTTTACTCTTTAATGCCAAAATACTAAAAAACGAACCGCCAATAACGCCAAAATGTAAGAGTTTGAGAGAGTTATTGCATCCAATTAAGAACCGCTATAAAGCTTTCTTTTTTAATGTCAGACCTTCTTCCTTACTGAGTAGTAAATTATCGGTTGTGACTTAGTTTGTAATTTAGTCCATAAGTAATAGATAAGCAAATACCATTAGATAGATGCGGTAAGTTTTGATTCATGATATAATAAAAATATTTCTGTGCCCCTTGCTTATGTTGCCTAAACCCAAGAAGCGTTGGACACCTTCACACTGGGCAAGTTGGAAGCCCTTTGGTATTGGAGAACAATATCCCAACAACTATTGGGAAGTATTTCGGGCAATTTGGCTGTCACGTCACAAACTCCCTTATGCGTGGAATATATTAAATAAGGGTGTTTGCGATGGTTGCGCTTTGGGAACAACCGGGATGAAAGATTGGACTGTAGAGGGAATTCATGTCTGCAATGTTCGCTTGCGGTTGTTGCAGATGAATACTATGTCAGCTTTAAATCCCGAATTGCTGCAAGATGTTGGGCAATTGCAAACTAAAAAAAGTGCCGAATTGCGCGATTTGGGAAGGCTTCCTTATCCAATGATTCGCCGACGCGGGGAAAAAGGCTTTAATAGAGTTAGCTGGGATGAGGCAATGGAAGTTATTGCGAGTAAAATTAAAGCGACAACAAGCGATCGCCTCAGTTTCTATATTACCAGTCGCGGCACTGTTAACGAAACTTATTACGCTACCCAAAAAGCTGTCCGGGCAATGAGAACTAACAATATTGATAACGCTGCCCGGATTTGTCATTCTCCCAGTACGGCAGGACTGAAAGCTTCTCTTGGTGCAGCAGCTACGACTTGTTCTTATAAAGACTGGATTGGCACTGATTTGTTAGTCTTTATTGGTTCCAATGTTGCGAATAATCAACCTGTCACCGTCAAATATCTCCACAATGCCAAAAAAGCCGGCACGAAAATTGTGGTAATTAATACTTACCGCGAACCGGGGATGGAGCGCTACTGGGTGCCTTCAATTGTCGAAAGCGCGATTTTCGGGACAAAGTTCGCCGAAGACTTCTTTTTGGTGAACATGGGCGGAGATATGGCATTTTTACATGGTACAATCAAGCAGATGATTGCTCATAACTGGATAGAGCGATCGTTTATAGAAAAGCACACAGCAAACTTTGAAGAACTAAAAGCCTTTCTAGAAACTCAATCTTGGGAAGAGTTAGAGCGACTTTCTGGAAGCAGCCAAGATGAAATGTACGCCTTTGCGAAAATGGTTGGCGAAGCTGATAAAGCTGTCTTTGTCTGGAGTATGGGCATTACACAGCATTCTAGCGGTGAAGATAATGTACGTGCCATCATCAACTTAGCTCTTACCAAAGGTTTTGTCGGTCGGGAAGGTTGCGGTTTAATGCCAATTCGCGGTCATTCTGGGGTACAAGGTGGTGCAGAGATGGGATGTTACGCTACGGTGTTTCCTGGTGGAAAGGAAATCAACCCAGAAAATGCAACTCAGTTAAGTCAGCTTTGGGGTTTTGAAGTACCCGCTACCAAAGGTTTAATTGCTCCAGAAATGATTGATGCAGCATTCGATGGGCAATTAGATGTATTATTTTCCGTGGGGGGCAATTTTCTGGAAGTGTTGCCAGAACCCGATTATGTGGAAGATGCACTGAAGCGCGTGCCGTTGCGAGTGCATATGGACATTGTTTTGTCAAGTCAAATGTTAGTTGAACCAGCAGATACGGTAGTGCTGTTACCCGCAACGACTCGCTATGAAGTACCTGGGGGAGTAACTGAAACTAGCACCGAACGCAGAATCATTTTCAGTCCAGAAATTCCTGGTTCCCGCATTGGTGAAGCACGTCCGGAGTGGGAAGTATTTATGGAGTTAGCAAAACGGGTGCGTCCTGAATTGGGACTGCATTTTGATGATACAATAAGCATTCGCCAAGAAATTGCTCAAGTAGTTCCACAGTATGCTGGGATTCAACATCTGAAGGAAGCTGGCGACCAATTTCAATATGGTGGTTCGCATTTGTGCTTTGGCTGGAATTTCCCCACAAAAGATGGAAAAGCACACTTTGCGGTAATGTCGCATCAAGAAAGAAAATTACCAGAGGGTTGTTTTTTGGTATCGACGCGCCGAGGTAAACAATTTAATAGTATGGTACAAGAACGCAAGGATGCAATTACCGGTGCAATGCGAGAAGCGGTGTTGATGAGTCGCCAAGATGCTGATAAATTAAAGTTGAAAAATGGCGATGCTGTTATTTTGAAGAATGAACTTGGTACTTTTTCGGGTAAGGTGTATATTGCACCAATTAATCCCGGAAATTTGCAGATTCATTGGCCCGAGGGGAATATGCTATTGGATAGAAGTAAGCGATCGCTTGAAGGAGTTCCCGATTACAATGCCGTAGTGCGTTTAGAAAAACTTTAAATCTATCTCGCTACACTAAAGCTATATCACCCAACTACTTGTAGTTATGTCCGTCGCCAAAGATTTTGAAGCCCCACTTGATGTAATATTTCCTCCAGGTGATTTATATAGTGACGAACCACCTTTGGAAAGCTACTTACATTTGCAGCAAATGCTGCTATTATTAAAATGCATTGACTGGTGGTGGCGAAATCACAACGACTTTTTCGCCGCTGGAAACCTCAGCATTTATTACAGTCCACGTCAGCGTAAATCAGAAGACTTTCGCGGACCAGATTTTTTTATCGTACTCAACACTGAACGCAAACCCCGTAACAGTTGGGTTGTTTGGGAAGAAGACGGCAAATATCCGAATTTGATTGTAGAATTGCTTTCAAATTCAACCGCAGCGACTGACAAAGGTTTAAAAAAACAGATTTATCAAGATATCTTTCGCACTCCCGAATATTTCTGGTTTGACCCGAATAATTTAGAATTTGCGGGATTTATTTTGGTTGGTGGTACTTATCAACCGATAGAACCTAATCCTCAAGGACTTTTGTGGAGTCAACAGCTAAGTTTGTACTTTGGTGTTCATGAAAATAATTTGCGCTATTTCACAGCGGAAGGACAGCTAATTCCTACACCCGAAGAAATCGCTGTACAAGAAACCCAACGTGCCGAACAAGCAACCCAACGTGCTGAACAAGAAACCCAACGTGCTGAACAAGCAACCCAACGTGCTGAACAAGCAACGCAAAAAGCCGATCGCCTTGCTGCAAAACTGCGAGAATTGAATATTGACCCAGATAATATCTAAAAAGCAACGCGATCGCACTGCTGGTGTGTCAGACTATAACGCAGTTGTCCAATGTTTAAAAAGTTGCATGACAAAGCCTCCAGCCAGCAAAACTAAAGCTACTGTCTGGGTAGTGGAAAAAGGGAAAGTACGTCCTAAACTAGATCAACTGACTACCGAGGAACCTTTAGAAATTCGCATAGCTTCTCCCCAAAAGACAATTGCTGTGACAATGCGATCGCCTGGAGCAGATTTTGAACTAGCTGCCGGTTTTCTCTACAACGAAGGCGTAATTTCTTCTAGAAAAGATATCCAACGCATTAGCTATTGTGTTGATGGTGAGCAGCGTTACAACGTCGTCAATGTCACTTTAACAGAAGGATTAACTCTTGATTTACAGCCTTTGGAAAGACACTTCTACACTACCAGCGCTTGTGGAGTTTGTGGTAAGGCTAGCCTTGAAGCTTTACATCTGCGAAATTGTTTACTAATTCCTTCACTACCCACAATCACGCCTGAGATTATTTATAGTTTACCAGATAAACTGCGATCTGCTCAAGCTATTTTCACCGCTACAGGAAGTTTGCACGCTGCGGCTTTATTTGACCAGAACGGAAATTTGTTGAAGTTACGGGAAGATATTGGGCGTCACAATGCTTTGGATAAATTGATTGGTTCGGCGTTGCTGGCTGACCAGTTGCCGTTAAATAATCATATTCTGATGGTCAGCGGACGCTCTAGCTTTGAGATTTTACAAAAATCTACAGTTGCTGAGATTCCTATTGTCTGTGCAGTTTCGGCTCCTAGCAGTTTAGCAGTATCTGTGGCGCAAGAATTTGGAATTACCTTAATTGGATTTTTGCGTGGCGATAGCTTCAACGTGTACTCTGGTTTGGAGAGGATACGCACTAACTGAAAAAGTAATAATAGTAAAAGTAAATACCACAAGTAGGCAATTGATATGAAAGATTTTCAAATTCAAGGAATTAACCATATCGCGTTGGTATGTAAAGATATGGCACGAACGGTTGACTTTTACACCAACACCCTAGGTTTAAATTTAATTAAAACGATCGCTCTCCCAGATGGTGGACAGCACTTCTTTTTTGATATAGGCAACGGAGATGCTTTGGCTTTTTTCTGGTTTCCCCAAGCTCCACTTGCAGCACCCGGAATAGCCTCTGTAAGACCTGATGCGATGCAAACTGGTAATATAGCCACAGCACACGCTTCCATGAATCATCTAGCATTTAATGTTCCAGTAGAAAAAATAGAGGAATATCGAGAAAAACTAGTTAGTAAGGGTGTGGAAGTAACACCTGTTTTACACCATGCTGATGTTCCCTCTGGGTTTTCCTCAGAAGTTGATGAAACTACATTCATTTCCTCAATTTACTTCTTTGACCCCGATGGCATTCTGTTGGAGTTTGCAGTAAATTTACGCGAATTAGGTGACCCAGAAAGAGATATTCAACATAAACCAGCTAAAGTCTTAAGTCAAGTAAACTAATTCATTCGTGCTATGGTGATGATTCGTCTGGGAAACTATATTTTTCGGAGTTAATTTATCTAATTTTTCCTAGCTATATTTAATAAATATGGTTTTCCAATATACTGATGCTTTCGTCACCATAGCCACTATTGAACTAGAATGTTTAGTATGCTTTTATACTAATTTTTTCGAGAAAAAACCAACAAACATAATCCCAAATGTTTATGCTGAGTTTCAATTAATCGGTCTAAAATTAGCTATTTTTCAACCAAAAAACACTAATGAATCGGAATTTGTTAACTCACTGAAAACTAAGATTAGTTTGTGTCTAGAGGTGAGTAATTTGGAAGATGCGATCGCTCACCTTACCGCTTTAGGCTATCCCCCACCCGGAGAAATCACAATCGCTTCTCACGGCAGAGAAATTTACGCTTACGATCCTGATGGCAATAGAATAATTTTGCATCAATCTAAAGTGGATAGTGCGAATTTGAAGAGGTGGAAAGGGGAAAGGGAAAGAATTACTACCAATGCCCAATTAGCAACTAACAACGCTCCAAACATATGTCAATAACTAAAAATTATAAATTAAACCTGATTCAATGGTATCCTGGTCACATTGCCAAAGCTGAAAAGAAGCTCAAAGAACAGCTAAAGCGTGTAGATGTGGTGCTGGAAGTACGAGATGCACGCATACCTTTAGCGACAAACCATCCGCAAATGACTGAATGGGTGGGGACTAAAGAGCGGGTGTTGGTGTTAAACCGAGTAGATATGATTACACCATTAGCGCGATCGCTTTGGATAGATTGGTTTCAGCGTCAAGGTGAAGTGCCTTACTTTACTAACGCTCAACAAGGTCAAGGTGTAATTGCGGTATCAAAAGCAGCACAAGCAGCTGGAGTAAAGATAAATGAAAGAAGAAGCGATCGCGGAATGCTACCCCGTCCCGTCCGTGCTGTAGTCATTGGTTTTCCCAACGTCGGTAAATCAGCTTTGATTAACCGCTTAGTGGGAAAGCGGGTAGTCGAAAGTGCTGCTCGTCCTGGTGTAACTCGTTCGTTGCGCTGGGTGCGAATTTCTGAGCAATTAGAATTGCTTGATGCTCCTGGTGTCATCCCCCTAAAGTTAGAAGACCAAGAAGCGGCATTAAAGTTAGCGATTTGTGACGATATTGGCGAAGCATCTTATGATAATCAACTAGTAGCATCAGCACTCGCAGATTTACTATTATACTTAGAAGCAGTAGCGACTAACGTATTACCGAAAAAACCCTTAGAGACTCGCTACGACCTTGATCCCACAACCGACACAGGAGAAGCATATTTACACGCTTTAGCTCTTCATCGCTACAAAGGGGATGTCGAGCGTACTGCAAGGCAACTTTTAACCGATTTTCGTAAAGGATTTCTCGGTACAATTCCCTTAGAATTACCACCTAACGCACAAACAACCTTTTCGAGCAATTTTTGAGTAAAATCGCTACTCAAAAATCTGGACACTCAGCTTTAGTTACGTCAGGGTGACAATAGTAACTCAGCATGGTTTGCACATTGTCACCAAGCCAATACGCTACTTTCTCAGGAGACACCCCAGAAGCGATCGCATGAGTCATAATTTTCGTTCCAATGAGTGGGGAGGTGGCTAAAGTTGGTGTCGGTGGGTATCTTGGTCAAATGCTGCGTGAGGCAACTAAACGCTCTATTGGGGATTCGCTTTTGTCAAAATCCGCTTTGACAGGGATGGGTAATTTGATATATAATTTACGGTAAGTCTATCGATTTATAGTAATTAAGATTTTAGTTTGATTGAAAGGAGCGGTAAAAATGGCGATCGCCCAACATATCAAGATTCATGCTCAAAAGCGCATACATCCTCATCAACAGCGGAAATTTTTAGAAAAAAGTACCGCAGCAATACATCGGCTGTGGTGGCATACTAGAGCATATGCAACAGTTTTAGGCATCATGCTGTTAACTTTTGCCAGCTTAGGCTTTCTCTACATTTATTCGTCTGGACGCACATTGCTAAGTGCAAGGGAGAATAAAAAATGATAAAAGCAGAAGGAAAAATGCTGATATTAACTGCCTTTTGGTTATTAGTATTTACTCTCAGCCTAAGTGTTTATATTTAGGTTTTTTGTTTAATCGCAGAATCAAAAACCAAAGTTAGAAAAATCCGCAAGTAAATGACCATACCTTCAAAGCTGCGTGTCATATCCTATTTAGCTCCGAATTACTTTGATTTATACGCAGCTATTACAGCTTATCTCGGTCGTGTATTGCAATTAGAAACACAGTTACATCAAGGTGAATGCGACCCACTGGAAGATCCGTTATTATTACAAGACCAACTTGATTTAGCATTTATTTGTGGATTACCTCTGAATCGATATTGTCAGGTGGTTTCAGACCAATTGCAGACATTGGTAGCACCTGTGATGCTTGGGTCACGCTATGAAAACCGTCCGATTTACTTTGCAGATGCGATCGCTAATGCAAAGAGCGATATCAAGGTATTTGCAGATTTTGGGGGGAAAACTTTTTGCTACAACGACCTTGGTTCTAATAGTGGCTATAATTTGCTGCAACATCGCTTAATTCAAGACGGACATCACCAAAGTTTTTTTAACAAAGAAATACAATCAGGTTCACATCAGCATTCTATTCGCTGGGTAGTTGATGGCAAAGCAGATTGTGCGGTAATTGATAGTGTAGTCTTAGAACAAGAATTACGCGATTTTCCCGAATTGTCTGAGCAATTGCGTGTGGTGGAGATATTGGGACCATCTCCTATGCCACCTTTGATAGTAGCGCAGCGTTTGGGTAAATCATTGATTCAGCAGATGCAGTCTGCGTTACTCCAACCAGATACAAAATTGCAAAAAGTAATTGATAGATTCGGGGTGAAGCGTTTTGCAGCAGTGGAATTAAAAGAATTCAGCGTGCTGTTGTCGGGGAACAAACATGAAATAGAAGTCAGCAGTCAAAGAGGAAATTTAAGATAAAAACACCGCAACCGTCGTAGAGACGTTCCGACGGAACGTCTTTACAATATATATATATGATTTGTCTGACATGATGTAACGTCTTTACAAAATGCCGGAATTTAAAAATCAGACGTTAATCAAGCAGTAATCCGGTAAATCTGACTTTTATCAACATTCTTGAGCGCATCTCCATAAACCTGCTGAAATAAAACCCGCTGTGTATGACTTCCCCCAATTTCGTGCAAACGCCGCTTTAAAGGTTTAAGTTCCATCACAGCTGTATTAAAATCTTTTTTAGCATGAGCCATCATCCCTCTAGCTGCGGGTATTGCAACCTCTAACCAACTTTGCCGCAAAAATAAATTCAACGCTAAAGTATGTTGTTGCATACTCAGCAACATCTGATTTACCCAGTTAGTTTGTCCAGCTTTGGCTAAAGCATAGATATAATGCAAATCTTGGAAAGGTAGAGCGTGTTCGTTAATATGAGAGTAAAGATAAGCACTAATATCTTGCCAGCGTATGCCTACATTTACCCCGCGTAACTCTAACCGCAATAATAGTGAAATTGCTCCTACTTCATCTTTTGGAGATTCTTTTTGAGCGCGTCCCCAGATATGATTATCGTAAAGCGCTAAAACTTTATCTGTGTCGCCCAGTTCTAAATAATACAGCGCAATGTGCCACCAGTTGTGAGTATACAGCATCGAGTTGCAGTTTTCCCAAGTATCTGCAAAGTTCTCCATCCAAGCTATACCTTCCTCAACTCGTCCCTGAGTTTCCATAACGTGAGCGATCGCATGATGCGCCCAAGGATCGTGACGATTTAATTTTATCGCTATCCGAGCCATCTTTTCCGCTGCTGCTAGTTGATGGCATTGTTCTAAACCAAACGCCACCATTCCGTATAAATAATGATTATTTATATTTGCAGATACGAGTTTATCAGCAATTTTTAATAATTTATCTTTGTTGCCTGTATAAAAATAGTGATATTGTCCTTGCTGGACGGATATCATATCAGTAGGAAAGTTATCGGTAATCTCTTCGTGCAGCGCGATCGCTACATCTATCTCTTTATTTGCCCAAGCTGCGATCGCTTGTACATATAATTTTTCTCTGGTTGTAATCTTGTATAAATGTCGTTGTGCTGCTTGCACATAAGGTTGCGCTTGCTGCATCGCTACTTGATTTTCCTGGGAAAGATAATAAGCAGCCGCATAAGCATGAGCGATCGCACAAGTCGGATCGGCAGCAATTGCTTGCAAAATCAAACTTTCTGTATCCTTACCATAACTCAAAGCTTGATCGATGAAGCGATTAATAAGGGCGATCGCTTCCGGTGAATCTGTTGTCACTTTTAATTTTTGTGTATCTTCTTGCATTGAATGTTAATTCCTTACGTCTGTGCATTGAATTTGGACAAACAACGGTAAATCAGTCGGAATAGTGTATTTAATAAGAGTATGTCATACCCAGGCTATAAAAGGCAAGAGATAAACAACGGTAAATTGATAGATAATTCGTAGTTAGTTGAGATGAGAGTTTTTTTCTTACTCTGGTTTAGTGTGCTTCAGACTTCAGGTGAGGTGCGATAATTTTGGGAGCGATCGCACTGCACCGATAAGGGAGGCTACTTTGTACGGATCTGATCCAAACAAGAAACACCCGGTGGAGGGATTTCCCCAAATCTGCTTCATCAAAAATACCGTTGTCAATCCCAACATCATCATTGGTGATTACACATATTACGACGATCCAGAAGATTCGGAGAACTTTGAGCGCAATGTGTTGTATCACTATCCTTTTATTGGTGACAAATTGATTATGGGGAAATTTTGTGCGATAGCCACAGGTGTCAAATTCATCATGAATGGGGCAAACCACAAAATGTCTGGTTTGTCAACTTACCCGTTTCAAATCTTTGGAAATGGTTGGGAAAAAGTCATGCCACAGGTGGGTGAATTACCATTCAAAGGCGATATTGTGGTTGGTAATGATGTTTGGATCGGTTATGAATCTACGATCATGCCAGGTGTAAAAATTGGGGATGGAGCGATCGTCGCTGCCAAATCAGTAGTGGTGAATAATGTGCCAGCTTATACCATTGTTGGCGGGAATCCGGCGAAATTGATTAAGCAGCGATTTTCGCTTTGTGCGATCGCAGCACTTTTAGAAATTGCATGGTGGAACTGGAGTATCGAAAAAATCTCGCGCAATCTTGAGCAGATTGTTTCTGCGGATATTGATGCGCTGAGAAGTTGTGAGTAAGTTTAGACAGTAAAATGCGTTACCTCAGCTATAGAAATGAAAAATATTATATCAATTGCTTTGAATAGTTGGTTACAGCCAAAACAGCAGCCTGTTTTGCTATTCGACTCAGTAGCAGCGGCTTCTGATGTTGCTTTTATACTCGGCGGTCAGTGGGATGGCTGCAATGGTGTAGTGATGAGCAAATTTGATCAGGTAGCCGTTAACACTGCGGCTAATTTGGTGTCAGCAAAATGGTGTTATAGTGGCACATATGAAGCTTGTTTAGCTTCGTTGAAGAGTGATGAACTGATAAAGCGTTATGCAGCAGGAGAGAGGAATTTTATCAATGCTAACTTGAGGTGTGCAATGCTGGCATCAGTCAAGCTGAGTGAAGCTAACCTCAGTTATGCAAAGTTGAATTTGGCTAATTTAAGCAAAGCCGACTTAAGCAAAGTTGATTTAACAGCGGCAGATTTAAGTGAAGCTAATTTAACTAAAGCCAACCTGAGTAAAGCATACTTAGTCAGGACAAACTTAACTAAAACAGATTTGCAATTAGCAGACTTAAGGGGAGCTAACTTAAGGGGGGCTAATTTAAATGAAGTTAACTTAAGTCATGCAGACCTCAGAGGAGCAAATCTCGCGTCTTCAGACCTTAGAGGCGCAAATTTTCACTTTTCTAACTTGAGTGGGGCTAACTTGACAGGTGCCAAGTTAATTGAAAGTGACTTGGAAGAGTGCATTAGAAACAGTAGCATTTAAATTTTATCTGTAGAGACGTTGCGGATCGAACGTCTCTACTCCTTCATTTCGGTTTTCTACCTTTATATTCAGCAACGGCTAACTCTTCTAG
>JBPCQW010000366.1:0-2802 GCA_050997715.1 Hassallia sp. | reverse complement strand
GATCGCCACCGGTCACGGACCACTATTATACCACAACGTTGAAGAATTAACCGGGCGTTATCGCAATTGGAGCAAAACTCAAACAAAGGCAGAAACTCCCGTTGGGGTATTTTACGTTTCCGGTTATGGATATAGCGATCGCCTAGCGGAAGCCATGAGAAATGGTATCAGCAAAACCGGCGTTGCTGTAGAAATGGTAGACTTGCGATCGGCGACAGACTTACAAGAATTGCGCGAACTTGTCAACCGTTGTAGTGGAATTGTTCTGGGAATGTCGCCAGCTTCGAGTAATTCTATCATCCAAGCTGCACTCAGCACAGTTTTAGGATCTGCCAAAGAAAAACAAGCTGTAGGTATCTTTGAAACTGGGGGTGGAGATGATGAACCAACTTATCCTCTGCTGAACAAATTCCGTGCTTTGGGTTTGCACGTATCATTTCCCGTGATTGAAATGAGAGAAGCACCCACAGAAAATACTTACAAGCTGTGTGAAGAAGCAGGAACAGACTTAGGACAATGGCTTGGACGCGATCGCAGCATCAAAGCGATGAAATCCCTCGCTGCTGACTTAGACAAAGCCTTAGGAAGAATCACAGGTGGATTATACATCCTAACGGCACAAAAAGGCGATGTAAAAAGCGCCATGCTTGCCTCTTGGGTGAGTCAAGCCAGCTTTAAACCACTAGGATTAAGCATTGCAGTAGCCAAAGACAGAGCGATAGAATCACTGATGCAAGTAGGCGATCGCTTTGTTTTAAATGTGCTGGAAGAAGGCAATTACCAACCGCTGATGAAGCACTTTTTGAAACGGTTCGCTCCAGGTGCTGATCGTTTTGAAGGTGTCAAAACCCAGCCGGCTGGTAACGGTTCCCCAATTTTAACTGATGCATTAGCATACATAGAGTGCGAAGTCAATAGTCGGATGGAAGTTAACGACCATTGGATAGTTTACTGCACCGTTGATGCCGGTCGCGTCAGTAAGCCAGACTCCTTGACAGCAGTTCATCATAGAAAAGTTGGAAACCACTATTAAAGAAGTAGGAAAAGCGGAAAAGCGGAAAAGCGGTAGAGACTCTACTAAAGTTAGGAATTAGGAATTAGGAGTTAGGAATTAAAAATTAAAAGTTGTCCCTCACTCCTAACTCATAACTCCTCACTTTTAACTGATAACTCCCCACTCCCCACTCATAACTCCCCATTCCCCACTCCTGACTCCTGACTCCTAACTCCTGACTCCTAACTTTGCTTTTCCTGTCAGCTATGCAAACAAATAAACCCCGTGACGTTCAAGTTCTACCGATTGGTACAGATACAACCGTAATGCGATCGCGCAGTTGGACGCGTCTTAGATTTGAAATTGAATATGCGCTTGCTAAAGGTACAACTGCTAACTCTTATTTGATTCAAGGTGATAAAACCGCTTTAATCGATCCTCCAGGAGAAACGTTTACAGAAATTTATCTGCAAGCGTTGCAACAGCGGTTTAATATCAAAGATATTGATTATGTGATTCTCGGTCACGTCAATCCCAATCGAGCTGCAACTTTAAAAGCTTTATTAGAACTAGCACCGCAGATAACTTTTGTTTGTTCAAATCCAGGAGCGATAAATCTGCGTGCAGCGCTGGAAAATCAAGATTTGCCAATTCTCGTCAAACGCGGTGAAGAAACTCTCGATTTAGGCAAAGGTCATCATCTAGAATTTATTCCTACCCCAAATCCGCGCTACCCTGACGAACTTTGCACATACGACCCGCAAACGGAAATTCTCTACTCAGATAAGTTATTTGGAGCGCATATCTGCGGGGATCAAGTTTTTGATGAAGGCTGGGCGACAATTAACGAAGACAGGCGCTATTATTTCGATTGTCTCATGGCTCCCCATGCGCGTCAAGTGGAAACAGCGCTAGGTAAACTTTCCGACTTGCCCGTGAGATTGTATGCTACCGGACACGGACCTTTAGTGCGTTACGGCTTACTTGAATTAACACACGCTTATCGAGAATGGAGTCAGCAGCAAACATCCCAAGATACCACAGTCGCGTTGATTTATGCTTCTGCGTATGGAAATACAGCGACTTTGGCTTCTGCGATCGCTCGTGGCATCACTAAAGCCGGTGTCAATGTAGAGTCAATTAACTGCGAATTTGCCGACCCCGAAGAAATCCGTGCTGCTATAGAGAAAGCCTCAGGCTTTGTCATCGGTTCCCCTACCCTTGCTGGACATGCACCCACCCCTGTACAAACAGCTTTAGGGATTGTTCTTTCCACCGCTACTAACAACAAACTCGCCGGTGTATTTGGTTCCTATGGCTGGAGTGGTGAAGCAGTTGATTTAATCGAAAGCAAATTAAAAGATGCTGGTTATCGCTTTGGTTTTGACACCATTCGCGTTAAATTCAAACCCAACGAAGTCACCTTACAAACCTGCGAAGAAGCTGGAACCGACTTTGCCCAAGCGTTAAAAAGAGTGAATAAAGTTCGGACACCACGACAACCCGCTACCAACGTTGAACAAGCGGTTGGTCGAATAGTGGGTTCTCTGTGCGTAGTGACAGCAAAGCAAGGTGGTGTATCTAGCGGAATGTTAGCATCTTGGGTATCTCAAGCCAGCTTTAATCCCCCAGGTTTAACGATTGCGGTAGCCAAAGACCGGGCAATGGAACCGTTGACGCACTCAGGCAACCAATTTGTTGTTAATATTTTAGCTGAAGGCAAAGAACTGCGAAAGCACTTCATGAAATCCTTCACCCCAGGACAAGACCGATTTGCCGGCATAGAAACTGAAGAAGCTAGCAACGGT
>JBPCQW010000312.1:0-14246 GCA_050997715.1 Hassallia sp. | reverse complement strand
CTTTATTTCCGCGCCAGCTGTACTAGCACAATGCCGAGATGCTGAGGAACAGTTGCGCCAGGTGATGTTGGAAGGGGGATGGCTGGAATGAGCAAACACATCACCCAACAAGTCTTAGAAAGTTACCTTTGGGGTGCAGCCACCATCCTGCGCGGGCTTGTCGATGCTGGGGACTATAAGCAGTTCGTTTTTCCGCTGTTGTTTTACAAGCGCCTGTCCGATGTTGGGGATGAGGATTTTACGCAGGCGTTAGAAGAAACGAGTGATGCAAATTACGCCTGTGAAACCGCCAATGACCGTTTTATTATCCCCGATGGCGCTCACTGGAAGGATGTAGGGCGTGCTTTGCAGGATGCCATGCGGAAAATTGAAGCCGCTAACCCAGGTCGGTTGGATGGGATTTTTGGAGATGCACCGTGGACAAATAAAGAACGCCTGCCCGATTACACGCTGAAAAACCTGCTGGAACATTTTTCCAGCGTGGTGCTATCCCTAGCAAACATCCCCGAAGATGAATTGGGCAATGCCTACGAGTATCTGATTAAACAATTTGCTGATGACAGCGGACACACGGCACAGGAATTTTATACCAACCGCACTGTGGTGCATTTGATGGTACAGATGCTTGCACCGGAACCAGGCGAAAGCATTTATGACCCCACCTGCGGTACGGGAGGGATGTTAATTTCCGCACTTGCGGAAGTTAAGCGCAAGGGAGGTGAATATCGTACTTTGAACTTGTACGGGCAGGAACGCAACCACATGACCGCCTCTATCGCCCGGATGAACCTGGTATTGCATGGTGTGGGTGATTACCAAGTTATGCGAGGAGATACACTGGAACGTCCTGCTTTTACTGAAAGCGATCGCCTACGAACGTTCGATGTAGTCCTGGCAAACCCGCCCTACTCCATCAAGCAGTGGAACCGTGAAGCATTTCAAACTGACCAATGGGGGCGTAACTTTTTGGGGACACCGCCTCAAGGACGTGCTGATTATGCCTTTTTCCAGCACATTTTAAAAAGCCTCAACCCCAAAACGGGACGCTGTGCGATTCTTTTCCCGCATGGAGTGCTGTTTCGCAAGGAAGAAGCCCAAATGCGGCAAAAGCTAGTGGAAGCAGATTTGGTAGAATGCGTGCTGGGGCTGGGGGCAAACCTGTTTTACAACTCACCGATGGAAGCTTGCATTGTTATTTGCCGTACTAGCAAACCCCGCGATCGCCAAGGAAAAGTACTGTTTATTGATGCCGTTCACGAAGTCGCCCGTGTACAGGCACAAAGTTTGCTCAAACCGGAACACCAAACACGCATCCTCAATGCTTACCAGCACTACAGCGATGAACCTGGTTTTGCCACAGTTGCAACCCGAAAGGAAATCGTAGCCCAGGACTATAGTCTGTCCATCCCGCTTTATGTACGGCGGACAACAGCCAACAACCAAACCCAAGAAGTAAAAACACTGGCTGAAGTTTGGGCTGACTGGGAACAAGGCAGCAGAAACTTCTGGCAAGAGATGGATGCCTTAGTTGATATGCTAGATTCTCTAGAAAATAACTAATTTATTTACCATTTTGGTAAAGTTTTCTTTAAACTAATAATGATATTTTCAGGAATCTAACAAATTTGTTTACCAAAATGGTAAACTTGTATTTAGTCTACTAACGCATGGAAATTACTTTCGGCGATCGCAAACTGCAAAACCTATGCGAGCAAGAAAAAGTAGCACAAAGAAGCTTGGGTGCAAACTGTGCCAAGAAATTGAGAACCCGGTTGGCTATGCTTGCTGCGGCTGGTTGTGTCACTGAATTAGTTGCAGGTCGTCCCCATCCCTTAAAAGGAGATAGGGCAGGTGAATTTGCAGTAGACCTAGAAGGTGCCAAACGACTTGTATTTAAGCCAGATAACGACCCCATCCCCTTTACCGAGGATGGAAGCATTGATTGGTCAAAAGTCACTGCTATTTGTATTGTTTTCATTGGGGATTACCATGATTGAGACAACCCGTTCCTTTACTCCAGATTGGGTATCTCCTCCCGGTGATACCATCGCTGATTTATTAGAAGAGCGTGATTGGACACAAGCACAGTTAGCAGAGCGTTTAGGCTACACCACAAAACATATCAGTTTGCTCATCAATGGCAAAGCACCGATCAATGAAGAAACAGCCCTAAAGCTAGAACGGGTTTTGGGGAGTACAGCAGCATTTTGGCTCAGATATGAAGCTCAATATCGCGCTGCTCTAGCAAGCAAAGAAGAAGAAACCCGCTTACAGGGGTGGACATCTTGGTTAGAACAGTTACCAGTCAAAGACTTAATGAACCAAGGTGTAATTCCCAAGTGCCATTTAATCGCCAAGAATAAACCAGGTTTGGTAAAAAAGTTACTGCAATTTTTCGGTGTGGCTTCGCCGGACGAGTGGCGAAGTTACTACGCAGGTATGGAAGTTTCCTTTCGTCGCACCCGTCAAGAACAAAGTGATGTTGGTGCTATTTCGGCTTGGTTGCGTTTGGGTGAAATAGAGGCAGAACAACTGGACTATCCGAAGTACAGTAAACCAAAATTTGAAAAAGCGGTGCGGGAAATTCGCACGTTGACAGTTTTACCACCAGAGGAATTTGAACCACAGATGCAACAGTTGTGCCGGGAATCGGGGGTTGTGCTTGTTTTAGTACCATCAATTTCCAGAGCGCACGTCAGTGGTGTAGCCCGGTGGTTAAACCCGCATCAGGCACTGATTCAACTTTCGCTTTACGGTAAAACCAATGACCGTTTCTGGTTTAATTTCTTCCATGAAGCAGGACATATCCTATTACATGATAAAGAAAATATTTTTCTGGATGAATGGGATAGTGGGGAAAGTTTGGAATCGGAGCCAGAACGCGAAGCAAATCAATGGGCGCGGGAATTTTTGATAGCACCTGAGTATGAGGGAGAATTAGCGGCACTTAAATCTAAAACAGATGTTATCGATTTTGCCCAGCGTATCGGCATTCATCCCGCTATTGTTGTGGGTCGGTTACAACATGATTGTATAATTCCTGTCTCTTGGATGAATGCTTTCAAGGAGAGTTTTTATTTTCAAGGGGTAGAATAAGTACACGATGATACAAGCCGATACGTTAAAACCAGGGTGGTCATGGGTAAAGTTTGGCGATGTGGTGCGCCAAGTTAAAGACAAGGTTGACCCACAAACATCTGGATTAGAACGATATGTGGCTGGCGAACACATGAATACAGATGATCTAAGAATTCGCTGCTGGGGAGAAATTAATGAGGATTATCTGGGACCAGCATTTAATATGCGTTTTAAGCCAGGACAGGTTCTTTACGGTTCTCGAAGGACTTATCTGCGAAAAGTAGCTGTTCCACATTTTGAGGGAATTTGCGCCAATACTACCTTTGTCTTAGAACCTAAAGATCCCAATCTCTTAATGCCCGAACTGCTGCCATTTATTATGCAAACCGAGGCATTTCACGAGCATTCGATTAAACAATCTAAGGGTTCTGTAAACCCATGTGTCAACTTTTCTGACCTCGCGTGGTGGGAGTGCGCCCTCCCGCCACTGGAGCAGCAAACAAAAGTTGCATTATTTATCAAAGCAACAAGTGCTGTATATGAATCGCATATGAATGTTTTCGAGAGTATAGAACAGTTAAGCAAATCTTTTTGCAAACATATCGTAGAATCCTATCCTGATCACACGCTAGTTAACGTGGGAAATATCGCAAAATTTACCAGTGGCAAACAAATTCGAGTCACAGAACTTCCACAACAACCAACTGGAGATGCAACTATACCAGTCTATGGTGGCAATGGAATTTCAGGATATACTACAGTTCCACTGCCTAATATAAACGGGTCTACAGTTGTGGTCGGTCGAGTAGGTCAGTTTTGTGGCGCAACTCATTTAACTAAAGGAGCTGTGTGGGTCACAGATAACGCATTATACCCAGCCCAAACAGATCAATCACTCGATATAAGATTCCTCGCTATCTGTCTTAAAGGTTTAAATCTGAATCGCGGAAAACTCGGTGAGTACCTGCCGCTTATTACACAAAAGGTAGTTCATGAGGCTCGTATTCCTTCACTATCAAAACAAGACCAGCAAGTATGGATTGAGCAATATATTGAAATTAATAATAGCTTAATTATGGCTCGTGAGCGGTTGCAAGGAGGAAGGTTGCTGTATCAAAATATTCTCAAGAGCTTTTTTAATTAGAGGTAGCCAAACATGGTTTTCAACGAAGCCAACACCGTCGAAGCCCTGGTGCGTGACCTCTTGTGTGGGAAGGTCACAGCAACCGCATCTCCTCCCCCAGGCTTCTCACGTAAGAATACGAAACTTAACGGTGTTGGCTGGCACTATTTACCCGCCCAACACATCCCCCGTCAGCCGCAAGATGTTTTCGTTGAATCCTTCCTCCGTGATGCCCTCATCCGCCTTAACCCAGAAATTGCCGCTAACCCTAACCGCGCTGAGGAAGTGTTGTACCGTCTGCGGGCGATTGTGCTATCGGTGCGTAGTGATGGAATTATCAGGGCAAATGAGGAATTTACCGCTTGGTTGCGTGGCGATCGCTCGATGCCGTTTGGCGAAAACCACGAACACACCACAGTACGCCTGATTGATCCCACAAACCTCGATAACAACCAATATATCGTAACCACCCAGTACACCTTCCGTGCTGGTCCCGCTGAACGCCGTGCTGATTTGGTATTGCTGATAAATGGCTTGCCCCTGGTGCTGATTGAAGCCAAAACCCCCGTGAGGAAAGCGGTAAGCTGGGTAGATGGGGCATTGCAAGTGCATGACGATTACGAGAAAAATGTTCCAGAACTGTTTGCCTGCAATGTGTTCAGCGTCGCCACGGAAGGCAAAGAACTGCGCTATGGCTCCATCAGAATGCCCGTTGAGTTATGGGGTGTGTGGCGGTTGGATGATGACGCACCCCCATCAAGCCTTGCGTCCCTCAAGCACACAATTACTTCCCTGCTACGCCCCTGGGTGATTCTTGACATTCTGAACCACTTCACCTTATTCGCTACAGACAAGAAAAAGCGCCGTTTAAAAATCGTTTGTCGTTATCAACAGTATGAAGCCGTCAACCGCATCGTTGACCGCGTGGTAGCGGGCAGCCCCAAGAAAGGGTTAATCTGGCATTTTCAAGGATCGGGAAAATCTTTGCTGATGGTATTCGCCGCGCAAAAGATGCGGCTACAATTTCAACTGCGTAATCCTACCGTGTTGATTGTCGTAGACCGTATTGACCTCGATACCCAAATCAGCGCCACCTTTCACGCCTCAGATATTCCTAACCTAGTGAAAGCAGAAACCCGTGCGGAATTGGAACGGTTGCTCAAGCAGGATAGCCGCAAAATCATCATCACCACGATTTTTAAGTTTGGCGAAGCCGATGGTGTCCTTAATGACCGCGATAACATCATCGTGCTGGTAGACGAAGCCCATCGCACCCAGGAAGGCGATTTGGGTATAAAAATGCGTGCTGCCTTACCAAATGCTTTCCTGTTTGGCTTTACCGGAACACCTATTAATCGCAGCGACAGAAACACCTTCTACGCCTTTGGGGCAGAAGAAGACGAACGCGGTTACATGAGCCGTTACGGCTTTGAAGAATCCATCCGCGACGGGGCAACATTACCACTACATTTTGAGCCGCGTTTGCTGGAACTGCATATTGACAAAGATGCCATTGACCAAGCCTATGCCGAGTTAACTGGGGGCTTGTCCGACTTAGACAGGCAAAACCTTGCCAAAGCAGCCTCCAGAATGGCAGTGCTGGTTAAAGTACCCGACCGGATTGCAAACATCTGTGCCGACATTGCCCAACATTATCAGGAAAAAGTCGCCCCCAACGGTTTTAAGGCAATGGTTGTCACCTATGACCAGGAATGCTGTCTGCTGTACAAAGCCGAATTGGACAAACACCTGCCCAGGGAAGCCAGCGAAATTGTTATTTCCGCCACGGGGAAAGATGAACGCTTTAAACCTTATAATCGCACCCGTGACCAAGAAGAAAAACTACTAGACAGGTTCCGCGACTCCAACGACCCGATGAAAATCTTGGTAGTCACAGCCAAGCTGCTGACAGGGTTTGATGCGCCTATCCTGCAAGCGATGTATTTGGATAAGCCCCTGAAAGCGCATACCCTCCTGCAAGCGATTTGCCGCACCAACCGCACCTACGGCGATAAGAAAACCCACGGATTGGTAGTAGATTACCTGGGTGTGTTTGATAATGTTGCACAAGCACTGGAATTTGATGAACAAAGCTTCCGGCAAGTAGTTTCGGGTATTGCCAAACTGAAAGACCAACTTCCTGGTGCAATACAGAAGTGTCTTGCCTACTTCCCAGGAGTAGACCGCACTTTGACGGGATATGAAGGACTTCTCGCTGCCCAAGATTGTCTGCCCAATAACGATGTCCGCGATACCTTTGCGGCTGATTACAGCTACCTTGCTGATTTGTGGGAAGCACTATCACCCGACCCCATCTTGCAACAGCACGAAGCGGATTACAAGTGGCTGTCTCAAGTTTATGTGTCCGTACAACCCACAACAGGCATGGGCAAACTCATTTGGCACGCCCTAGGGGCAAAGACCATCGAACTGATCCACATTCTAGGATTTCATTATCAACAAGTAAAACTACATTATTTTCTGTGGAATAGGCTGCTTGTGCAAAACTAGTTTGCCCATTTCCGTAGACTCTAAGTATTTTTTGTGTATCAAGCTTCATCTTTTCTTTGGTTTTAGCCTTAGTCTTAGCCTTGGCTTTGCTCTTAACTTGAAAGTAATCTGGTATCTCTTTAGGTAACTCGGCAGAATTAGCAGTTAGAGCGCGAATTAAATTAGATGAAGCGTCTGGATATTTAGAAAATAACTGTGCTGCTATATTGGCAATGCGAGGAGCAGAAAAACTTGTCCCACAATATGCTTTAAATAACGAACCATCTGGATAATTTTTTGCCAGTGTAATTGTAGAAGCACCAATTTCGTTATCAATGACTCTATTTCCATCTAGAACTAAGTCTCCTCCAAAATCTACTAAATCTGGCTTGATCATGCCATCAATACCAAAGCCACTCCTAGTAAATGGGGAGGGATAGCCTTCTACCTTGGCGACAACATTTCTAGAAGCATCATCATGATATTGGGAGCTACCCTTACCCATTGATAAAGAACCCACTGTTAATGCGATCGCGGAAGTTGCAGGGTCAATAATACGGGCATCGTCGCTTAATAAATATTTCGGATAATCTTTCCGAATTAGTTCTTTAGATTCACAATCGTAATAATAATTACCAGCCGAAATTACAAACACTATATTTTTATGCTGGAGCTTATATGCAATCTCGTCAATTCTCGCAGCTAAACGAAATTGCTTTTGACCATTTCGATAAACTAAATCGGAATCACCAAGAGAGATATTAATGACTTTACAGTTAGAATAATTACTTATAAAATAATTAATTGCATCTTCTAATTGTTTATCCAAAAGCAAATCTGGATCATATTTATTTTCTTCATTGGTGACGCGAGCCGAAAATAGCCACACTACAGGCTGAAATAATGTGTCTTTAATACATTTACTTACATCACCATATAACGCAATACCTGAACAAGCCGTTTTATTTCTCCATGCTCATTGAAGCTATTTCTATCTTTAGCAATAGCATCAAATTCATCGAATAATATAACCCATTCACCCGTTTCTATATAATCAAAAATCTTCTTTAAATTAACTGCTGTTTCACCAAGATAAGAAGAAATTACAGACGGAAGATTAACATAGACTAGCGGTAAGCCTAAAACACTGGATAACACCTTAGCCGTGAGAGTTTTACCACAACCTGGCGGACCACAAAAAAGTAGCTTTGAACTTGGTTTTAACCCATGAGCGTACAAAATATCTTTCTTTCTATTCTCCAAAGCTATTTTTTCTAAAGCTTTTAGATTGTTTTCCGAAAGAACAACTCTATCCCAAGTCAATTCATACTGATTAACATCTATCAAAGTTAGTCCACTATCTTTATCCTTTGGCACATCAGGATAAACATTCCAAGGAGAGGAATTAGAAGCCGTTTTTTTTTGAGGAGCTTGCAACATTTTCTCAAGGTCTTTGGCAAGTAAAACGTGATTTTTATCTCTTTCTTCTTGAATAAGCTCCATCGCAGCGGTATAAAATTCCTCTCGGTTATTTTGCGAGAAGCTCTTAAATAATTTTCTTAAAATCTCGCCTCTTGCCATAATAGAATGTATTATTTTTTATCCGAATTTATCAAGGCGTTTGAATTTATATTAGAGTAATAAAACTTTATAAAATACATTTATTATATTCTGAAAGGCTGATTTTCTAAATCCTAAATCTTTACAAATCAATATCAAACCGCTTCGTATAAAAAGTAGCAGTCCTCCACTTAGACTTAGCACGAGATAAATAAATTGATTTAGACAGCCTTAAAAAATTTAGTAGAACCTATGTACTATTTTAGCTGTATATGGTTCGGTGGCGATCGCACTACGACATTAACTCTTTTATTTCTAAGAAAACGATAGCTAATTTGTCAAAAATATGAGAAATGACATCTATTCTGTCACTATAAAGGAGTGAGCTAAATACTGTTAAATCGCCAGAACCTATGCACTACAAGGATTTTAGCGACGACAATAATTTGTCATAATGACATATAAGTAGTCACTGTACAGTTATCAAACAGGCAGAGTCACTGTGTGGCAGCATGAGAGAAAGGAAAAGTAGGCATTCTGTAGCTTTTTACTTAAATAAATTGCTACGCACCTTCCCGCAAGGTGTGGAACGCAACGCCTCTCTCCTCATGGGCATAAACCTTTTTTCGCATCAGGATGACTAGCAAAATAATCTTCCAAATACTTACACCCATGCTTGAGTAGATCGTCTAAATCCAAACTCCACAATTTGATAGTGCCGTCAGCACTAGCAGAAGCTAAAGTTTTGCCATCTGGGCTATAAGCGACGCTCATGACCGAATCTTTATGTCCATTGAGGGTAGAAATTTCTTTTCCGGTAGCGACATTCCACAATTTGATCGAGCTATCATCACTAGCGGAAGCCAAGGTTTTACCATCCGGGCTGTAAACTACTCTGTGGACAGATTTTCCATGCCCAGTCAAGGTGAAGATTTCTTTTTTTGTGCCGACATTCCACAATTTGATCGAGCTATCATCACTAGCGGAAGCTAAGGTTTTGCCATCGGGACTGAAAACAAGGTCTTTGGGCGTATACCTATGCCCTGTGAGGGTGGAAATTTCTTTCCCTGTGTCGATGTTCCACAATTTGATACTGTTTCCTACACCAGCAGAAGCTAAAGTTTTGCCATCCGGGCTGTAAGCGACGCTGTTGACTACATCTTTATGCCCAGTGAGGGTGGAAATTTCCTTTCCTGTGGCGACATTCCACAACTTGATGGTTTTGTCAACACTAGTAGAAACTAAGGTTTTACCATCTGGGCTGTAAGTGGCGCTGTTGACTCCATCTTTATGCCCAGTGAGGGTGGCAATTTTTTTGCCAGTGGCGATGTTCCATAATTTGATGGAACTGTCATCACTTGCCGAAGCTAAGGTTTTGCCATCCGGGCTGTAAACGACGCTTCTGACCACATCTTTATGCCCCTCTAAGCTGTTTTTTTGGTGAATATTTAACAAAATCGTTTGTAAGCTAACTAAAGGGCTGTATGCAGGGTAATCTGCTAAAGATTGTTTATCTCTAACTAAACTTTTCAACTCCCGTCCAGCCCGTATAGCTGTTAGCAAACCCTCAATATCTGCTCTCTGAGAAGGCTGCCGTAATAAATTTATTCCAGTTTGTTCCAATCGTGTTGCTGTAAGGGCAGCTTGCAATGCGTTGTGAGCATTAGCAGCAAGCACAGAAGCAACAATGGCTCCCACGATAGAGATAACTAAAAACCCAGAACCAAACCGAATCTGACGCTTGGCTTTCTCTTTGGCTGTGTTTAATTTCTCATTAGCTTTAGCTAATATCCGACCTTCTTCTTCTCGAACTGCTAAAGCTTTTTCAACTTCTCGATTAGCAAACTCCTGGCTAGCACGTAAAAATCGATTATCCTCATCGCTCAAACCTTTATCATTCGCCCATACCAGCGCATCTTGCAAAGCTTGTCCTCGTAACAGCCGCGATTCATCTTCAAAATTGGAAGCCATCCACGCATCGAAAGCATCAGTATAAGGGCGCAGTTTTGCTAACTCTTGCTCTACCCAAGCTAAGTTAAAAACAGACTCATAAATGCGGTTATAAATTTTTAATTTACCATCCCGCCTCACTACCAAACCTGTCAGTCGCAGTTGCGTTTGTTCGGGACTATCATCGGCTGGGATTCCTACTAAGCCTGGGTTTTGACCTAACCCCCCAGCCCTCTTCCCTAGAAGGGAAGGGGGAGAATTGTCCCCCTCCCCTGCCTTCGGCACGCTGCGCGAACGCAGCTGAGGGGCTAGGGGAGAGGTCAAAATCTGCTGACACAAACCCAACAAACGCCCAGTTCGCTTCTCATAACCCCGCAACATTCTGTCTCGGATAGTTTTCAGGTGTTCTGGCTCATCCTGCGCTTCCCAGTGTTGAATAATGTGTCTTCTCACCAGATTTTCTACGAGGAGTGGGGGAGTGGAAGATGGGGAATTGGGGGAAAATTCCCCCAATTCCCCATTTTCCCCATACTTCAGCAGCAACCTACAAACCCTCTGCGTCAAAAACGGCTGTCCTCCCGTCCAGTCGATAACCGCTTGCATCAACTCCTGGGGATTTCCTAGTAATGCTAAACCTTGTGCCAAGGCTTCTGCCTCGTGTAATTTAAACCCAGTTAAATCAATTGCTCGCCCAATATTAAAAGGAGTTCGCTGCCGATCTTGAATTAAATCTGAAGGTGTAGATACCCCAAGCAAAGCAAAAGTCAAACGATTGTAAGCAGGTTGCGATGCTCGACGATTGTAACAGTCACGGATGACAGCAAAAAAGTCATCTAAATTAAATTGCAAGCTGAGAATGCTGTCGATTTCATCAATAAAAATAACAATATTTTGCGTAACTTGCTCTAAAAGTACAGTCTCGATAAACTTACTCAAATGCTGTACTGGTGATAGTAAACCGTTTTCATGCCACCAACTGTTTAAATCAAAACCTGTGTAAAGATTAAAACTCCCCACTAAACTATCAATCACCCCAGCGTACCATTCAACTGGAGTGATATCTGCGCTTCCAATGGCGGTAATATCTATTGCCGCACAAGCAAATTCCTCATCCTGCAAGCTTTGCATTGTTTGCACTCGCAAGCTAGATTTACCCATCTGGCGAGAATTGAGGACGTAACAAAACTCACCTTTTTTCAAGCTTTGGTAAAAATCTTCATCAGCTTGCCGTCGCACGTACGTAGGGGCATTTATCGGTAAACTGCCCCCAACTTGATATTCGTAGCCCGAACGAGGAACCGTAGCCATCAGTTAACCCCCAAGCGATCGCGAAAATATTGCCGAGACAAATCACACAGAGGTTTTACAGCATTACCCTGAAACTTAGCTAAACCCATACTACGTAATTTAAATGCCTCTTGGGACTTACGCACTGTACAAATTTATTATCTTGTGCATTCACGAAAATACGTTTTTTCAGACGTTTATCAAACATCCTTTGATAAATAGCGATCGCCTAATAACTGTCGAATAATCATGGTTTACTGCCTGAAATCCATACCCTATATTTGGTTTTTCCTGTCAATGCGTAAGTCCTACCTCTATGCTAGGGGGTGTGCGAGCGCCATTTTTCTGAAGTTTCAACACTGGTTTAAATGACTCTAAACAAATTTTTATGAAAGATTATACCCGAAAATGAGTCAGTAATGCTTTTGATACTTTGCCATCTCAGCAAAAGATGTAAAACACCTTGGGCATTGCCCTTCCACCCATAAAGCAGGTATAGGAAAAGGTTTTTCACAAACAGGACATTTTGATAACAAACGTAACTGGTGGCGATCGCATCCCCCTGTCTTTTTAAACTGCCACTCGATTTTATGGCAAGGCGACTCTCCATAGCAGGCTCCACATAAACGAATAGGGCTGTGGTTCATCCCCACACCTGCGGGAGGCAACATCTGTCGCAATTTGTCAGCATCAAGTTCAACTACAGCAGCTAACATCTCTAACTCCTGCTGAGTAGGAAAGGGATTGAAATAAAACTTTTCCCAACGCGCTAACACTGCCCCAAGCCCAGCGACCTCACCCAATCCACTAGGGGCAGAAAATTTATTCCCTTTTTCTCGTCGAAATCTACCTAAAAAATGGCTGATACTTTCTCCCTCATAAGGCTCAACTCTGGTTAGCCAAAGTTGTCTTTTTTCATCTACATTTTCTTCCATATCACAATTTAGATGCTGCAATGACTTCTTTCAATACATCCTTATCAACCTTTTTATGCCCCCTCAGTAATGAGCGAATTGCTGCTTTGCGAAGAATCATATCAAGCCTACCAATTAATTTCTTAGTTGCCTGCTTTAAAAGCTTTAAATTGTCTCCACTTGCCAATTTCGATTCTTCTGGTAATCTGAGAACATCTCGTTCCCAAATCTGAATCATTTGTTTAAATTGTGTATCCTCCAATCTGTCTAACTCGAACTGTTCTAAAAAGCGATTAACAACTTGCTCATCTCGTTTAACTATTGTCAAAAGACGACTTGTAGTACCAACAAGCAAAACAGAAATTCTCAAGTTATCATTATCATAAATATGCCGTACATCTGAGAAAGTCTCAAACTTTAGGTGATTAGCCTCATCAATAATGAGCATCTCAACCTGATGTATAGCGAGACTATCTAGCGTTCGTTCTCGTAGGTCGGAAATAGTTCCGTTTGAGGGTTTATTTAACGCCTTGAGGATTTTGATAAAAAAATCTCTGGAACCACAGTTTTTGGGAATTTGAATGTAAACTACGGGCTTCATTCGCTGCCCCTTCGCCTGTCGTGACTTGTTGTAACGATGTGCAAAAGCTTTACAAGTGACTGTTTTTCCACAACGTGAATCTCCTACCAATAGACCAGTCATCCTCGAAATGACTAACTCATACATCCAAGCGTGACAACGTTTAACTTGGTCTAGTTCTAAGTAAGGTTCACGACTTAAACGTTCAATTTCAGCTTGTACTTCTGGTGTGTGTTCTTCGATAACGCCAAATTGCTTGGCAAGCGAGATTGCATTTGTCATGTTCTATACCTAATCTTCTTCATAGAATTCATCCATGTAACGAACTTCGTATTTTGGTAGCTCTTCTGGTTCACTCTCTATGGCGATTTGTTTTGGTTCAGGTACAGCAAATTTCTTAGCCACCGACTCTACAGAATTAACTTGCTCATTTGCCGCTTGTCGGCGCTGCTTGCGGTTTTGTTTTACTGTTTGCTCCACAAAAGCTTGACGGTCGAGCATCGCCTCTAAAATTGAGTCATTATTGATTTGTTCAGCTGCTTGTTTTAGTCGCTTATTAATAGCCTTTAGTCCTCGTAAAGATAGGCGTTCAGTCTCTAAACCTTGGGCATGACCATAATCAAGAAACTCTTCTGTTCCGTCTGCATTAATTTTGTATACAAAAAGTGTAGTTACATCGGCAGGATCGTATCGGAATGCCACAATTTCTCCGTCTCGACCTCTCAAATGCTCTGCTCGATAGGTCAAGTTTTCAAATTGAATACAGCCGTACTTTTGGACTTTGCGGCGTTCTTGTTTCATTAAACAAATCGCTAAATCCAATTCATCATAAAGATATGGGTCTGCCATCAATCCCGCTTCCCATCGTCCAATCCGAGATTGGTCTTTCATCCTGGCATCGGTATGCTGGTTATATTCGTCAACAATGTAACGTACTATAACCTTCTCTAAATCCTTGAGAGTCAGGCAAGCATCTTTATCAACACTTTCTGGTCGTTTTTGAACGTTTGAACCCGTATATCCAGGTAGAAGATTTAATACTTGCTCGTTAAGGGTTTTAAAAAAACGTTCAACAATTCCACCATCTGATGGTCGTCTTCTGAGAGCGCAATTAAAACCTATTTGCACTGCAACCTGTTCTGTAGTGTGGATGGAAGTAAAATCTTTACCACCATCTGTGTAGAAGTAATTGGGCTTTCCGTAAGTTCGCCACTCGTTACGCAATTGATACTCAGAACTATAAGATTTTGGAAGAATCGCATGA
>JBPCQW010000301.1:0-8915 GCA_050997715.1 Hassallia sp. | reverse complement strand
TAATCACGGGTGCGTTCATCAAGAGCGTTACCAAAGATTTGACCGGTGGCGCCAAATTCCACCATTTGACCGATGCGACTTTCATCAGTGTTGAAAAAAGCTGTAAAATCAGAAACACGAGCAGCTTGCTGCATGTTGTGAGTCACAATTGCAATTGTCAACTCACCCCGCAAACTATCGATGAGTTCTTCAATTTTCATCGTAGCAATTGGATCTAGAGCCGAACAAGGCTCATCCATGAGGAGAACTTTCGGCTTGACAGCTAAAGCACGAGCGATGCAAAGTCGCTGTTGTTGTCCTCCAGAAAGTCCCAAAGCTGATTTATGCAGCTTATTTTTTACTTCATCCCACAAAGCAGCATTTTTGATGGCATTTTCGACAATTTCATCTAATTCAGCTTTGGAATTCAATCCGGCTATTTTCAACCCATATGCAACATTATCGTAAATACTCATCGGAAAAAGATTGGGCTTTTGAAACACCATCCCAATTTGTCTGCGTAATCTATTTAAATTAACGCGACGTTCATAAATATTCTGACCATAAAATTCTACTTGACCCTCTACCCGCACTTTCCCTTCTAATTCACTAATGCGATTAATGGATTTAATAAAAGTCGATTTACCACAACCACTAGGACCAATAATTGCAGTTACTTGATTTTGATAAATATCCATTGTCACCCCTTCTAAGGCTTTTGTAGTGCCGTAGAAAAAGCTTAAACTTTTGATTTTAATAGCTGGGTTTAATTTATTCATTTTTGGCTAATATCTGAAACATAAACAACTAAACTGGATTTTCCCTCTTAAAATCCTTTCCCCCTCTTCATCTTGTCTTTTTTCGGCGAATAAAGATGCGAGATAAAAGACTGACAAACAATACAATACCCAGTAAAATGATAGAAGCAGTCCAAACTAATGCTGTTTTTTCTGGCGATGGGTCGTTGTATAAGTTAAAAATTAATACCGATAAAGAAGCTGTGGGACTAAATAAACCTTCTGACCAATATTGACTAAATAAAGCAGTAAAAATTAAAGGTGCTGTTTCACCAGTAGCGCGAGATACACCTAATAAAATACCAGTGGTAATACCTGGTAGTGCAGCAGCAACGACGACACGAAAAGTAGTTTGCAGCCGATTACCTCCCAAAGCAGCCGAGGCAAGACGTTGGGCAACGGGAATCAGTTTCAAAGCTTCTTCAGTTGTGAGTATGACAATCGGGAGCATGATGACGGCTAAAGCAAAACCCCCAGCGAAAGCACTAAATTGTTTCAGTGTGAAAACTACCACACCATAAGCAAATACTCCCACAACAATCGAAGGCACGCCAGTCAAAATAGTGGTGATAAAACGAACACCACTAGCAACTTTAGAACCTTGACTAAACTCCGATAAAAATATACCAGTCATCACTCCGCAAGGAATACTAATTAACGAAGCGATCGCCACCATTACTAAAGTTCCGACAATAGCATTCGCAAAGCCGTTATCAATCACTTCTTTAAAGAACATTTCCGCTTTCAATCCGGAAAGTCCTCTTGTCAAAATTTCCCACACAATTGACAACAAAGGAATCAACGCCAAAATTGCCAAAGCAAATGCAATACCTGTCATTCCATAGTCAAAAAATAGCCGCTTACCTTGTAAAGGGCTACATAATTCTTTTGCTAAAGGTTCATTTATTCCAGATTCTTGATAGCTAGTCATACGATTTTGGTAATTAGTAATTCCCCAGTTTCTATTTCCCCTTCACACCAAGCAACTGAACTAACATGACGGCACCAATATTCACAATTAAAGTTAAAGCAAATAAAATCAAAGCTAAATAAGTTAAAGAGCCAATGTGCAATACACTTCCAGCTTCCGGGAATTCATTAGCTAATACCGCAGGAATTGAATAACCAGGGTCGAGCAAGGAAGAACTGATAACCGAAGAGTTACCAATTACCAAAGTTACTGCCATTGTCTCACCCAAGGCTCGCCCTAAGGCTAGCATTGCCGCACCGACGATTCCCGAAGCTCCTGAGGGTAACAATACTCTAAAAATTGTTTCCCAACGAGTGGAACCCAAAGCCATAGAGCCGGTTCGCAATTCACGGGGAATTACTAGCAATACATCTCGACTAATTGCTGCCATCGTGGGCAAAATCATGATAGCCAAGATGATACCAGCGATCAACATACTCGGACCTGAGGACTGGGTATTAAATAGGGGTATGAATTGAAATTTACTATATAACCAGTCCTGCAAGGGTGTAAGGAAGGGAATTAAAACGTAAATTCCCCACAATCCAATGATGACGCTGGGAATGGCAGCGATGAGTTCGACAACAAATGCTATGGGCATACGCACCCAATCTGGGAGAAAATCTTCACTTGTAACTAAAGCTACTGCTAGTCCTATTGGTACGGCGAGTATCAAAGAAAGGGAGCTACTGATTATTGTTCCATAAATATAAGGCAAAGCACCATAAATTTCATTGGGTACATCCCAATCTTTGCCCCACAAAAATCCTAATCCAAATTTAGCGATCGCTGGACGAGCTTTATCAAAAATTACCCAACTTATCCAAAACAGCAGGGCAACTGTCAAAAAAGCAAAACCACGAACTAGCCATATAAACCCATCATCTATAGATAAATTTTCCCCTTTTTTATTTGTAATATCTAGGTCAATATTTACTGGATTAGGAACTTGTTCGGATAGATTTGCCATAGATAATTAATATACTTTAATACGTCTACATATTTAAGTTTATCGGTAGAGAGTTTATTCTCTACCGATAAATATCTGCAAATTACAAACTATTTAACAGTGCTGTTAACAGTATTAATCACTTGACTTGCTACACCACTAGGAATCCGGGTGTAGTTGAGGTCATCGTTGATATCTTGACCTTTTGTGAGAATCCACTGAACCAAGCTCTTGACAGCTTTCGCTTTAGCTGGGTCTTTGTAGCTCTTGTAAACCATAAGCCAAGTCATTCCCACGATGGGATAACCTTGTCCTGGATCTGAGACAAAAACGCGGTAATTGCTAGGAAATTGCACATTCGACAAAGCTGCATTTGCTGTTTGTAAAGAAGGAGCAACATATTGTCCCGCTTTATTTTGCACTTCTGCTGATTTCAAATTGGCTGATTTAGCGAATTGATATTCAACATAACCAATAGCACCGGGAGTGCGAGCAACTATTCCAGCTACACCTGGGTTTCCTTTACCTTTGATGCTATTTGTCAACCATTTTGGTGCTTTGTTAGCACCAATTCTGCCTTTAAAATAACCACTGATAGCACTCAAATGGCTTGTGAAAATGAAGGTTGTACCGCTACCATCGGCACGAACAACAGTTTTAATTGGTTTATCAGGGAGATTAACTCCTGGATTATCAGCTTTAATTTTCGGGTCGTTCCAGTTAGTAATTTCACCAGAAAAAATTCCTGGAAGTGTCGCACGAGACAATTTCAGATTATTAACACCAGGAGCGTTGTAAACAACAGAAATTGCACCACCTGCGGTAGGTACTAAAATCACACCCTGCTTGACCTTAGCTATTTCCGCATCGCTCATTGCTGCATCGCTTGCACCAAAGTCAACTGTGCCGGCAATTGTTTGATTAATACCACCACCGCTACCAATTGCTTGATAGTTAATTTTTAGATCTGGGATGCTTTTTGTAACTTCACGGGCATATTTTTCGTAAAGCGGCGCCGGAAAAGTTGCTCCCGCACCATTTAATGTTACGGCTGAGGCGATCGCTGTAAAAATTGGACTAAATGCAACAGATGCTGTTACCAATGAAGTAGTAACAGCACGATTCAAGCCATTGATAGAAAAAATCATATTACCTCGTTTTCCGGAAATGGTTTTATTTAACTTACAACCAGAAACAAAAGTACATCTTTTCTAGTGATCAAAAGTTTAAGGAAAGTTTAAGAAATTATTAAATATTAGTTAAATTTAACTTTTGGTATCAATTTACTAAGGAATTGTTTTCTAAAATACAATTATTATATTTATTATGATTTTTTGATAGTAATTAAAATATATTATCGTCTGAAATTTAAATATTAAAATGATAAAAAATAAAAAAATATGCTTTATATCATGTCCGGTAAATTACTTACAATGTTGCATACGTTCTGTCCGGAACGTCTTTAGGACGGTAGGTAGGTTTTTATTACTTTTAATTAAACGGACATGATACAGCAGATTTCAAGGAAGGTGAAGTACACAACCCAAGTCTAAAAGCCAAGTAGAAAGCCTGTTTTACTCCTGACTCCTGACTCCTGACTCCTGAATTCTGCTGTACCTTTATAGGGGACTCATGGGAATTTATTACGCAATTGTGATACAGGTAACTTGGTTGATTTACTAGCCGCAAAAGGAAACCTGTAAAGGTGCAGTCGCTCCTCAATTCATTGATGAGGTTTACTTCATGCTTCTCCTGCAAAGACGCAAGCGCGGACAGAGTTTATACTTTAATTGATATCTTGACCTTTTGTGAGAATTCACTCAACCAAACTCTTGACAGCTTTGGCTTTAGCTGGGTCTTTGTAGCTCTTGTAAATCATAATCCAACTCATTCCCACGATGGGATAACCTTGTCCTGGATCTGAGACAAAAACGCGGGAATTGCTAGGAGATTGCACATTTGATAAAGCTTGATTTGGTGTTTGTAAAGAAGGAGCAACATATTGTCCCGCTTTTTTTTGCACTTCTGCAGAAACTGCACCACCTGCGGTAGGTACTAAAATTACACCTTGCTTGACCTTAGCTATTTCCGCATCGGTCATTGCTGCATCGCTTGCACCAAAGTCAACTGTGCCGGCAATTGTTTGGTTAACACCACCACCGCTACCAATTCCTTGATAGTTAATTTTTAAGTCTGGGATGCTTTTTGTGACTTCACGGGCATATTTTTCATTCATTGGTGCCGGAAAAGTTGCTCCCGCACCGTTTAAAGTTACGGCTGTTGCGATCGCTGTAAAAATTGGACTAAACGCAACAGCTGCTGTTACCAATGAAGTAGTAACAGCACGATTCAAGCCATTGATAGAAAAAATCATAGTACCTCGTTTTCCGGAAATGGTTTTATTTAAACCGCGTCTACCTTGAAAACCATAGTTTTTTGGAATTATGTTAAAGCTCACAACTCAAGCCGCGAGCGAATAATACACTCTCCTTAAAAACTCCACGTTTCAAAATGGACGAGGTTTAACTTACAACCAGATACAAAACTACATCTTGTCCTTTATACTATACCGAGCAACTTTTAAATTTAGCTGAGATTATGATTAATTAATGCTTAAATCAGCTTTGGTGTATCAAAATATTGATTAATTGTTGCCTAAAATATAAGTTTTTATTATATTTATTAAAATAAAAAGCGAAATATATTCTCATCTAAAATTTCAAAAATAAAAGCTAAAAAAAGCGGCGATAGTCTGGTAATATTAATTGCCAGAAAGCACGTAATTAATTTGACAAACTTTATAGCCAGGTGCTACTAGCGAGAAATAACCAAGATAAGCGAGGAAGCTGGGAGAAGCATTTATAGTTGTTCCTTGTCAGTAAGGGCAGGAAAAAAGCTAAAAGTGCGATCGCCTTATTACTCTTGCACAGGATTTAGCTTTTCACTGACTTCTTCGATGGTTGCGTCGGCTGTTGAAGATTCATGCCAAAATTGCAGATAAATCAGTTCGAGTTCGCAGCCAACTTGAGAAAAATAGTTAATTTGGCGCGATCGCACTATTATAAAAATTCGCAAAAACACCAAGGAAAGAATCGCTACACTCATCCCAGTTGCAGACGCAATCAGCGCTTGAGCGATACCACTTGCAACCGCAGACACATTAAAACTGTTCACCTGACCACTTCTTAGCTGTTGAAAGGTGGTGAATAGACCGGCTGATGTGCCTAATATACCCAGCAATGGAGCGATCGCCATCACGCTTTCTAATACCTTATCACCTTTATACATCTCGACACATTCTTTATCAGATGATGCTTTAATTGCCAGGTGAAAGATTTCCGGAGAAGATGAACGCAATCTGAGCGGTGCTAACAAAAAGCGACCAATCGCTAAACCTTGAGAACGAGAAGCGATCGCTTCTGCCTTTTCTAAGTCTACCCTGGCTGCACTCAGCACTTCCTGCACTATCTGTTTTTCTTGGATAATTAGCTTAAACCAAAACCAACAGCGTTCTACAGCACAGCCAAACGTAACAATAGATAAAACCAACAGAGGCAACATGACAAGTCCACCTGCTTGGAAGATGTTATATATTCTGCTCATATTTAGTTAGATAGGCACTTGGGTGTAAAAATTAATGCAGATTCCGGTTAGGATACCTGAATATTTTGTTTGCGATCGTTAAAAAATAATAAATTAGCACCGGGGACTAGTTCAGATCCCCGACTTCTCTTGCGAAGTCGGGGATCTTGACAACCAACAACCAACCACTAACCAATAACTAATAATATAAGAAAGCGCTTTACATTTATTTACTATAAACAATGGCGAGAGATTTACGGGGATTCATTAAAATTCTAGAAGAAAAAGGACAATTAAAGCGGATTTCTGCGTTAGTTGACCCAGATTTAGAAATTGCGGAAATTTCTAACCGAATGCTGCAAAAGGGTGGTCCGGGACTGTTATTTGAGAATGTCAAAGGTTCACCGTTTGCAGTCGCAGTGAATTTGATGGGAACAGTGGAAAGGATATGCTGGGCAATGAATATGCAGCATCCCCTAGAATTGGAGGATTTGGGGAAAAAGTTAGCGATGCTGCAACAACCAAAGCCGCCAAAGAAGATTTCCCAAGCGATAGACTTTGGTAAAGTGCTGTTTGATGTCCTCAAAGCGAAACCGGGACGCGATTTTTTCCCCGCTTGTCAGCAAGTTGTTATCCAAAGCGATGATTTAGACTTAAATAAGTTACCGTTGATACGTCCATATCTCGGTGATGCTGGCAAAATTATCACGCTGGGGCTAGTAATTACAAGGGATTGTGAGACAGGTACGCCCAATGTGGGTGTGTATCGCTTGCAACTACAATCTAATAATACAATGACGGTTCATTGGTTATCGGTGCGGGGTGGAGCGAGACATTTGCGAAAAGCTGCCGAACGTGGAAAGAAATTAGAAGTAGCGATCGCTCTGGGGGTAGATCCTTTAATCATCATGGCAGCTGCGACGCCGATTCCGGTAGACTTATCAGAATGGCTGTTTGCTGGACTTTACGGCGGTTCTGGAGTAAGTTTAGCGAAGTGTAAAACGGTAGATTTGGAAGTTCCCGCAGATTCAGAATTTGTGCTGGAAGGAACAATTACACCAGGGGAAGTTTTACCCGATGGTCCCTTTGGCGATCATATGGGATATTACGGTGGTGTGGAAGATTCGCCGTTGATTCGCTTTCAATGCATAACACACCGCAAAGATCCGATTTACTTAACAACATTTAGCGGTCGTCCACCCAAAGAAGAAGCGATGATGGCGATCGCGCTCAATCGAATTTATACTCCAATTCTGCGGCAACAAGTTTCAGAAATTGTTGACTTTTTCTTACCAATGGAAGCGCTATCCTACAAAGCGGCAATTATCTCTATTGAGAAAGCATATCCCGGACAAGCGCGACGGGCAGCTTTAGCCTTTTGGAGTGCTTTACCACAATTCACATACACGAAATTTGTGATTGTTGTCGATAAAGATATAAATATTCGCGATCCGCGTCAAGTTGTGTGGGCAATTAGTTCTAAAATAGATCCGACACGAGATGTATTTATTTTACCGAATACGCCTTTTGATACTTTAGATTTTGCCAGCGAAAAAATCGGTTTAGGTGGAAGAATGGGAATTGATGCAACTACGAAGATTCCCCCAGAAACCGAACATGAATGGGGGGCACCTTTAGAATCGGATGCAGACATAGCAGCGATGGTAGAAAGACGATGGGCAGAATATGGTTTAGCAGATTTGAAATTGGGAGAAGTTGATCCGAATTTGTTCGGGTACGATATGAAGTAGAAATCTCTTTGTTCGTAGTGAGCGATTTATCGCTCAATTACAAAAGCGCGTATCCCTATCAAAACTAATGACACAAAGCATTAGCCCGCGTACTCTGAGGCTGTCTTTTTGGAAGTTAAAGTCCACAAATTGGAGAATATATGCAAAAACCCCGGAAAAATCAAGCATCAAAGTTAACAATGGGATTAGCAATCAGTTTTATCAGTGCGATCGCCAATACTGGTATAGCTAATCAAATAGTTTTAGCCCAAGCAACCAAGCAACAAAAGTGTGATATTTCTGTTTATGTCACCGACAAAGATCCCCAAGGATTAAATGTGCGAAATGGCGCAAGTTCCAACAACAGAATTTTAGGAAAAGTACCTGGTAACGAGACAGTTCAAATTGTCGCTACTTCCGGAAGTTGGGCACAGATAAAAAATATCGGTAGCGGTTTTAAAGGAACTGGTTGGGCATATTTACCAAACTTAGGCGTATCAACGCGGGGCTACAATACAAATGGCGTAAATATTTACACTAGCACTAATCCAACAAGTCGTAAATTAGGCAAACTTCCCCCTAATACCACTGTTAAATTATTAGGCTGTCAGGGACAATGGGCGCAAGTCGAATATAAAGGGATTAAGGGTTGGTTGGCTAGGCTTGACCAATGTGGTGCAGCCCTTACTAGTTGTTCTTAAAATTTAAATTCACACGACAACAAAGCCAACAAGAAGGGGTTATATGAATACGCATTTAATCTAGCCCGTGCAGACGGGCTTTGTTCTTATAGCCGAGGCAGTGCGTTGCGGGGGTTCCCCGCGTTGAAGCACCTGGCGTGAGGTTTTCTCCATTACAGCACCTTCCCTCCACCCCTTTTTGCGGGTGGTTGAATACATGATTTGGGG
>JBPCQW010000226.1:0-20184 GCA_050997715.1 Hassallia sp. | reverse complement strand
ACGCCGATTTATCGCGTCTCTTACCTTAACCAAACAGTATTGCCATAAATCTGACACGAGAATAATTATTAGCCTATATCCGCAAACATCCTCGTTAGTCGAATTTAATTATATCAATCCATTTCTGCTAATTCCATCCAACGTTCAGTCGCAACATCAATCGCTTGCTTGAGTGTTTCCACTTGGTCGTACAATTTTTCCACTTGACTATAATTGCCTGACGGGACATTTCTCAACGCTTTTTCTACTTGTGCTTTCTCGTCTTCTAACTTAGCAATTTTACCTTCCAATTGCTCAAATTCTCGCTTTTCCCAAGTGGATATGCGGCGTTTTTTATTATCTGAATTTTTCGGATCAGCATCTATTTTCGGCTTTTCTTTAGCAGAAGCGATTTGTTGCATTGCAGCTTCTTCGGCTTTTTTATAGTCGATATAAATTGAGTAGTTACCGGGATATTCACGGAAATTACCACCGTCTTCCAAAGCAAAAACTTTGTCAATTGTTCTGTCTAAAAAGTAGCGATCGTGAGAAACTACAATTACACACCCAGAAAAATCTTCTAAATATTCTTCTAGCACAGCTAATGTTTGCACATCTAAATCGTTTGTCGGTTCATCCAGAATCAATACGTTAGGTGCGCTCATGAGAACACGCAACAAAAATAAGCGTCGTTTTTCACCACCAGAAAGTTTATGAATTGGTGAATATTGCTGGTTTCCGGGAAACAAAAATCGCTCTAACATTTGTGAAGCTGTAATTTGTGTTCCATCAGAAATTTTGACAAATTCTCCTTCTTCTTTGATATAGTCAATTACGCGCTGATCTTCGTCTAAGGCTGTGAGTAATTCTTCCGAATGTTGGTCAAAATAGCCGATGTGAATTGTAGAACCAATTTCTACATTACCAGAATCTGGCTCAATGCGTTTGGTAATAATATCCATTAAAGTCGATTTACCTGCACCATTACCACCAATAATGCCGATGCGGTCTTCTGGACTAAATTCGTAGGTAAAATCTTTAATTAAAGTGCGTCCGTTGTATGCTTTGGATATATTATTTAGTTCAATAACTTTTTTGCCAATGCGACGACCAACTGTAGATATATCAACTTTACCCTGAACTTGTTTAAACTCAGTTTCTTGCATCGCATGAACGCGATCAATTCTCGCTCTTTGCTTCGTACTTCGGGCTTTGGGTCCTTTTTTTAACCATTCTAATTCGCGTCGCAATACCCCTTGATGTTTGCGTTGACTGCTAACAGCAGATTCTTCAGATAAAGCTTTCTTTTCTAGATAGTATGAGTAGTTACCTGAGTATGTGTAAATGTCGCCTCGGTCAATTTCAATGATACGATTGGTAACGCGATCTAAAAAGTAGCGATCGTGAGTTATTAATAAAAGTGCCCCACGAAAACGATTTAAGTAACTTTGCAACCATTCTACAGAAAGAGCATCCAGATGGTTTGTAGGCTCATCCATCAGCAAAACATCTGGTTCTGATAGCAAAGCTGTTGCTAAAGCAATGCGCTTGCGATAGCCTCCAGATAATGTGCCGATAATCGCGTTAAAGTCAGAAATTCCTAACTTTGTCAGGATGATTTTGGCGTTAGTTTCTAACTCCCAAGCACCAGTCGCTTCCATCTGTTGCATGACTACAGATAAGCGCGACATTAACTGATTATCTTCCGGGTTGTGAGCTATTTTATCAGAAAGTTCTTCATACTCACGCACTAAAGCCATTTGTTCACCGCTGTCAGCAAAAACTTGCTCTAAAACTGTGCAATTTTCGTCTAAGTCTGGTTGCTGGGGAAGGTATATAATTTTAGAATTATTAACTAAAATTTGACCGCTATCAAGCGTTTCTAGTCCGGCTATCATTTTTAATAATGTTGATTTGCCAGAACCGTTAGTACCAATTAAACCTACTTTATCAGTAGCATCTAGACTAAAGCTGGCATCTTTCAAAATTTCTTTGATACCAAAGTCTTTTTTGATTGATTGTAATGTAATAATACTCATACTAATTTTAGATAGATTTTGGAGCCAAGGATTTTGGATTTTAAAGACGAGATGAATCACGTCTTTAATATCTCATAACAAAATGGTGCGTTACACTACGTTAACGCACCCTACGTTTGATGAAGTTTAGACAAATAAATCCAGGGGCAAGTGTCCATACATTTCGTTGATTCCCCCTTCATTGTAAGACTGGCAAGACACCAATACGCCTCGATGATGTCCGGCGTAGGAATCGAGATAACACAAGCCGTTTTTACCGTTTAATTTGATGTAAACTGGACCTTCAATTGGGGGCAAATTACTCGGTACTTCATAACCCAAAGCTTGGGAATAAGTTTTTGTGGCAAGCATTCCTTCTTCTTCTGTATCAGCGCAAATTCCTAAAATTTGATAATCAGAAAGGCTGGTTAACAAAAGTAATGCCTGACGGATTAAAACTTTTTCTGATGGCTTGACTACAGGTGCGATATCCAGACAGTTGAATTTATTCAGGATTTTTTTCGCTTCTGAGACAGTGAGATTCGTGTGATTGGGTGTTGACATAAATACGTTTATTATGTCCTTGGTGTTTATGGTTGTATTTTAGTTGACGATCGCTCACTTTAATATTTTAGGTGGTCATTACCCTACATCAAGGTTCATTTTGAAGATTGCCCATATTGAAGAGAAAAGGCACGCTGCTCTTAGAATCTCCACTCATAACCAGGACTTTGGGCATTTGGGCACCACCACTTTTCCAAGCTTCAATGGCTTCCTTTTGTAGAACCAATTGCCCACCTTGAGCTTTGAGAGTCTCTGCTAAGAGTCTTTGAGCTTCGGCTCTGCCTTTTGCGCGATTAATATCTGCTTGCGCTTCTTGTTCGGCTTCGCGTGCTATGTAGACGGCTCTTTGCGCTCGTTGTTCCGCGATTTGTTTCTCCTCAACTGCTTTGGCAAATTCTGGCGAAAAGGTTAAGTCAATTACACTTGTATCTAATACTATTATTCCATATTTCTCTAGGCGATCGCTTAATGCCTGATCAAAATCTTCTTTTAACTCGGTTCTTTTAGTAATTGCTTCTTCTACTGTTCTTTTTGCAGCCGCTATTTTAAACGCTTCTTGTGTTTGGGGAGCAATGATTTTTGAGACGATATTTTCTAAAGTTCCTTGTTTCCTTCTGACTTCGACTACCTTTACGGGATCGAGCCGAAAGTTGATGGCAAATCTCGCAGTTAAATTTTGCAGATCCTTAGTAGAACTTTCTGCCGGCACTTCAAATTTTTGCACTGTCAAATCATACACATCTATTACTGAGATGAAAGGCGGTCTCAGGTGGATACCTTCTACTAAAGCACCATCTCTGGCTTTACCCAAGATACTAATCACGGCTGCTTGTCCTGGGTTAATAATGATAAAAGCATTCAAGCTGATAATAACAATTATTGCCGCTAAAAATCCCGCTACTATCGTTTGCCAATTCCCAAATTGCTGATTTTTCAACTTTTTTTCTCCTTAGTAATACCGAGTTTCAAGTAAAATACTATGCATAAATCCGACATTAGCAAATACTTCAAACTTCTGCTAGCTCAAGAGTATCATCAGTTACAGAAAGTCTTGAGTTCTCAATAAAGTCTTCCATTTTCATAACTCAGTACTTAAGAGTCAAGACTCAAGACTTTCTAACGTGCTAATATCAATGCTCACTCAACTCCAAACGGCTGTGTCTACTGTATTAAAATCTCGTCGGATGTTAAAAAGGCGTGGAAATTCAGTACATCCTTTCCAACGCTTGCTTGATTATGGACATCAATATCGTCAACAAATTTGGTTAGCTAGTGTTTGTTCTATTCTCAATAAAGTTTTCGACTTAGCACCACCAGCTTTAATTGGTATTGCTTTGGATGTGGTCGTCAAAAAGCAAGATTCAATCATTGCACAGTTGGGAATCAAAGATGTTTTTGGGCAATTTTTAATTCTTTCATTATTGACTGCCGTTACTTGGATTTTAGAATCGGTTTTTCAATACTTTTACAACTTGCTATGGCGCAAATTGGCACAGAATATTCAGCATAATTTGCGTTTGGATGCTTACAGCCATTTGCAAGAATTAGAATTAGCTTTTTTTGAAGAACGCAGTACTGGTGGTTTAATGTCTATCCTCAGTGATGATGTTAACCAATTAGAGCGCTTTTTGGATGTGGGAGCAAATGACATTATCCAAGTTCTGACAACTATTGTAGTTATAGGTGGTGCTTTCTTTATTCTAGCTCCTAGTGTGGCGTGGATGGCAATATTACCGATGCCATTTATCGTTTTTGGTTCGGTTGCTTTCCAAAAATTGCTGGCACCACGCTATGCTGATGTGCGCGAAAAGGTAGGCTTACTCAATGGAAGGTTATCTAATAATATCAGCGGCATTACTACGATTAAAAGTTTTACTGCTGAAGATTATGAAAAGGCACGTTTAAGAGCAGATAGTCAAGCTTATCGGCAAAGTAATACAAAGGCGATCGCTCTCTCTGCTGCCTTTATCCCATTAATTCGGATGCTGATTTTAACAGCTTTCACAGTATTGCTGATTTTTGGCGGTATGGAAGCTGTCGCCGGGAGAATGTCTGTAGCAACTTACAGCGTTTTAGTGTTTTTAGTTCAGCTTTTATTATGGCCCCTAACTCGATTAGGCGATACCTTTGATTTATATCAACGAGCAATGGCTTCTACTAATCGTATCATGGATTTGTTGACTACAGAAATCAGCATTCATCCGGGAAATGTGTCTTTACCTGTTGATAGTGTGCGGGGCGAAGTAGAATTTAAAAATGTCAGTTTTGCTTATCAAGATAGGCAAGCGATAATTACAAATCTCTCATTACATATCCCGGCAGGAAAAACAATTGCAATCGTTGGTTCTACTGGTTCCGGTAAAAGCACTTTAGTCAAACTTTTGTTACGGTTTTACGAAGTGCAATCAGGAAATATTACAGTAGATGGTATAGAATTGCAAAATTTGAATTTGCGAGATTTACGCCGCTGCATTGGCTTGGTAAGTCAAGATGTATTTCTGTTTCATGGTACTGTAGCAGAGAACATTGGTTATGGTAGCTTTGATGCCACTGAAAAAGAAATAATTACGGCAGCTAAGATTGCCGAGGCTCACGAATTTATTACGCAACTGCCTCAAGATTATGAGACAATTGTGGGAGAACGAGGACAAAAGCTATCTGGTGGACAAAAACAACGAATTGCGATCGCTCGCGCAATTTTGAAGAATCCGCCGATTTTGATTTTAGATGAAGCTACCTCGGCGGTGGATAATGAAACAGAAGCCGCAATTGCGCGATCGCTCGAACGGATTACAGAAAATAGGACGACGATAGCGATCGCTCATCGACTTTCCACCATCCGCAATGCCGATTGCATTTATGTCATGGAACATGGGAAATTAGTAGAATCGGGAACCCATGAACAACTGCTAGAGAAAAATGGCATTTATGAAAGTCTCTGGCGTGTACAATCTGGTTTAAAATGAGTTTCGCGCACTCGTAGCAAAGACGCCTTGAGAAGCCTTGCACCTTGGCACGAGTCTAATTTTTTTTTAATTTTTATGAAGTGAATTTTTAATTTTTATGATGTTTGGTAGTACCCAGTCGGAATCAGGAGATACCAAGTGGCGTCGCCAGTTGGATAAATTTGTCAAAGCAAATAAGCTAGAATTAGCGGCGTTATCTTGGGCGTTATGGTTAGAAAATAGTGACACTCAGGGTACTATCGGCATTAATTTGCAACCCAAACCGCATTTTGTTTATTGTCCCAAAGAATCGGTAGAGAAACTAAATGATAGAGTTGACAATAGGCTTCAGGAACTATTAGGAATTATTGAGCATTATCAACCGGAAGTTGAAGTTGTGATGATTGGGATTGGTAGCGGTGAAGTTAAGTTAATTCAGTTTGCACCTGAACCTGCACCACCGAATTGTTTTGAGCAAATTGGTAAGGATGTAGATACTTTATTAGAGCTTTTAGAACAACGCATGAGCGAGCAATTTTCTCTTTGAATGATTAGCCCTGCGCCAAGCGCACGCTACGCGAACAGACTGGAAGTCGCTGGCTCTACAAACAGAGCTTACCTGCGTGGGCTGATAATGTTTTCAGGCTGCGTAGGCACACGAGTGTTCGTATAGCCACAGGCTAGAAGCCTGTGGTAGGTGAATAAACCACAACCTCTGTTTTAATTTTCCTGCGTTTTCCCCAGACGATAAGTAAAAACACCGTGTTGGGGACTGAATAAAAATGTCAAGAAAAACAATCCCGATACTACCAAAACGATCGCAGGACCTGAGGGCAAATTATAAAAATAGCTCAGATACATACCGCTAATACTAGAAATTACGCCAATTATTGCCCCCAAAATCATCACTTCATGCAAGCGTTTAACTAATAGATAAGCAGTTGCTCCTGGTGTTATTAAAAGTGATAAAACTAAAATCACACCTACAGCTTTCATGCTGGCGACAATTGTTAAAGCAATCAGCAGCATTAATCCAAAGTTAAGCCGATTTACTGGCAATCCGCCAGCTTGAGCGCCTAAAGGGTCAAAGGTGTAAAATAAGAGTTCTTTGTATAACAAAAAGACGACTATCAGCACTATCGCGGCGATGATTGATGTGTCTCTAACTTCGTCAACTGTCACACTGAGAATGTTACCAAAAAGAAAGTGATTGAGGTCGATTTTGTTATCTTTTTGAATGACAGTAATTAGGGTGACACCAAGGGCAAAAAACGCCGAAAAAACTATCCCCATTGCTGCGTCTTCTTTGATAGGCGATCGCGTTTGAATCCAAGCGATCGCCATTGTACTGATGACACCCGCAATAAATGCACCAATAAAAATATTTCCACCCAGCAAAAAGGCGATCGCTAATCCTGGCAAAACTGAGTGACTGATAGCATCACCCAGCAAAGCTAATCGCTGCACCATCAAATAACTGCCAACAACCGCACACAACAAACCAACTAAAATCGCAATTACAAGCGATCGCTGCATAAAGCCATATTGCAACGGCTCAATTAATGATTGAAGCATAATTATTTATATTACGAACCGTTACGCGAGGGAGCAGAGAGCAGGATGAGATGAGGTAGATAAAAAATTAGTTTCTTTCCCCTTTCCCCTTTCCCCTTTTCCCCTCCTGTTTTCCCAATTTACGCTGCATCAGAAAAATAAATAACTTTACCACCATAGGCACTTGACAAATTTTCTTCAGTTAATACTTGTTGGCGGCTTCCTGTGGCGATTAAGTCGCGATTTAACAAAATCAAATCGTCAAAGTGGGTGATTGATTCGCCTAAGTCGTGGTTGACAACCAAGACGATTTTACCAGCGGCAGCGAGTTCACCAAAGACTTGAAAAACTACTGACTGGGTTTTCTGATCTATCCCTACAAGCGGTTCATCAAAGCAGAAAATTTCTGCTTGCTGTGTTAAAGCACGAGCTAAAAATACTCGTTGTTGTTGTCCCCCAGAAAGTTGTCCAATTGGGCGATCGCTATATTCGCTCATTCCCACTCTTTCTAAAGCACTTTTTGCTACCTGACGGCTAACTGTCGAAAAGTTACGAAACCAACCTGTTTTCTTGACTCTTCCCATCATCACCACATCCCAAACGGTAGCGGGGTAAGTCCAATCGATTTGCGATCGCTGTGGTACATAAGCAACTTTATCAAGTTGCTGCATCAACGCTTTACCCTGATACAACACCGCACCACGGCTAGCAGGAACCAACCCTAACATCGCCTTCATCAGCGTACTTTTACCCGCACCGTTGGGACCAAAAATCCCTGTTAGGCGTCCTGGTTTGATAACACAATCAACATCTCTCAGAGCTTCTTGCGTGCGGTAGTGTACCCCCAAATGAGCAATGTTAATCGCTTCAGTGGAATTTGCCTCACTAGTGACAACTTCTAAAGGCATCTCACCTAGCTTCCTTTTAGATAAATCAAATTTAGGGTACGAGACAGTTTTCATAACCAAGTTAAATATTGCTTTCCTTGAGCTTACTATAAATATGAGAGAAATATGAAAACATCTATAATTGGAAGTAATATCAAACATCAATGAAAGTAATACCCCAGATAGAAGTCCGCACCTCTAGCTACAATCCGGTTCGGTTAATGTCACCTGTCACCCGTCATGATGCGGCTACACACACAAAGCCTGCGTTCGCAAAGCGTGTCGTAGACAAGGCAGGCTTGGTTCGTATAGCCCCAGGCTTTAGCCTGTCGGCTTATCCAAACCGTATTGTCCCCAGCCAGACAAAAGCTCAAAAGCTAAAAACAATGATTACTCTGGTTCCCATCTGGCTGGGAATGCTTTTACCCTTTACCTTATTTAGTTGTACCCAAACAAGCTCTAACCGTAACACCCCAAAGGCAGATGGCAAACCGTTAGTGGTGGCAACAAGTAACATTATTGCTGACTTAGCGCAAGATGTTGGGGGAGACGAAATCAAGCTGACGGGAATTCTCAAACCTGGTACAGATCCGCACGTATATGAACCAAGACCAGAAGATAGTAGATTTTTAGAAGAAGCTAACTTGATTTTGTATAACGGCTACAACTTGGAACCGGGACTGATTAAAATCATGAAAGCTACTGGGGGAAAGGCACGTCAGGTAGCGGTGGGGGAAGTTGTCAAGCCTTTGCAGTTAGATAAAGGTAAAGGTGAAATAGTACCAGATCCGCATGTTTGGGGTAACGCAGAGAATGCACGAGCGATGGTAAACGCGATTCGGGATGCTTTAATTGAGTTATCGCCAGAAGATAAAGAGAAATTTACCCAAAACGCGACGCAACTAAGTAAAGAATTACAACAGTTGGATAGTTGGATAAAACAAGAGATTGCAACTATCCCAGTTGAGAAACGCAAACTGATAACAACCCATGATGCATTTCAATATTATGGACGCGGTTACGGGATAGCGATCGCTGGCACTTTAATTGGTATCAGCACCGAAGAACAACCCAGCGCTCAAACTGTACAACGTTTGGTAGAGTCAGTCAAAAAGATTGGCGTTCCCGCAATTTTTGCCGAAACTACGATTAATCCAGCTTTAATTACCACAGTTGCCCAAGAAGCCGGCGTAAAATTAGCACCGCGTCAACTTTATTCTGATTCGATTGGTGCGCCGGGAAGTGAAGGCGATTCCTACATCAAAATGATGGAAGCGAATACCCGCACCATTGTTGAGGCTCTAGGCGGTAAGTATACACCATTTCAACCTCAAAAATAACTATTTATGTAGGGTGCCCTGCGGCTTGCTATAGCGCAACGGCAATATTGCAGGAGGAATATCCACACTGCAATAAGCCGGACCCTACTAACTTAATAAATTCCTCATTTAGTCGTATGCTCAAAGTCTTTCTTGAGAAGGAACTCTTCACGGCTTTGATTCTATAAAGTGATGTTAGTAGATGAATTCTGGAAAATTAAAAATTATGGCTAATCAATCAGAAAATGAAATTAAGCAGCCAGTAAGCCCAACTATAGAATCCAGAGAAGAACCAACACCTAAAGAAAAGAACGCCACACTCAATCCCGGAGATGTGATTGATGAGTCCAAATCACTTGAAGAAAAAGCGAAACAAATAGCTGTAGATTCACCAGACATCACAGGCGAGCATATCACAGTACCGACTTATTTTGTTGTCGATGAACCAGATGGTGAAAAAAAGGCACTTCACCACGTCAAAGATGCGGAAGAAATTTCTGATGTGATTCGTCAAGCACGAGTTGACGAAGACGGAAATCGGGTTTGGTAGATAAGTATTTGGGCAAAATAAACCTAAAATCCTATGCTTGGTAGTGAGGGGTAAACCGCTCATAGTTTCGGTTTCAAGCGGCTCTATCCCTTACTACTAAAAAGCGCGTTTATTTATGCCCATCTAGTTATCAATGGTGATATTTGACCAATAAGCCAGGAATAAAAATTTCTCGCTGATAACTAAACTCTCTCAGAAAAGCGCGATTTTTTCTAACTTATTTTAATAGACGTGGCATAATCCAAACGCCTAATTAACCACCTATTGTGGAAACTAATTAAATAACCAACGACTCAGTAACGCTTTTAAGCATTGCTGAGTTTTGTTATGCAATTAAAGCACAATAGATATATAGGTTGTTACAACAAAGGCAAGAACGTGCCTAATAATCTGCAAGAAACTCATTTAAACCGCGCTCGTGCTAGTCTCAGACAAGTGCTGTCTTGGTATGGATATCTCCGCAAGCCAGGACAACCACAATCAAACCTGGAATTAGCATCTTTTGTGAAACCAGAATTAGAGATATTGACGAATACTCTCAATAAACTTGACTCTAATGTAATTAGAATTGCCGCTTTTGGTTTAGTCAGTCGTGGTAAGTCAGCAGTTTTGAATGCCTTAGTAGGGCAAAAAATTCTCCAAACAGGTCCCCTAAATGGCGTAACTCAGTATCCTCGTTCAGTGCAGTGGATTCCTGGGGGCAAGGTGCAGGTAGAATTAATTGATACCCCCGGTTTAGATGAAATTCAGGGGGAGGTAAGAGGGCAAATGGCGCGGGATGTAGCGCAGCAAGCTGATTTGATATTGTTTGTGGTGTCAGGTGATATTACACGGACTGAGTATCAAGCGCTGCTAGAGTTGCGGCGATCGCAAAAACCCCTAATTCTTGTATTTAACAAAATAGACTTGTATCCAGATACAGATAGATCCGCTATTTACAAAAATTTGCAACAACTCGGTGCAGGACATCCCCAACAAAAGCCGTTATTACCAGATGAAATTGTCATGGTTGCGGCAGAACCAGCACCGATGGAAGTGCGGGTTGAGTGGACTGATGGACGTGTAACTTATGAATGGGAGACACCACCAATTCAAGTAGAGGAACTCAAGCAGACAATTTTAAATATTCTCAATCGTGAAGGGCGATCGCTTCTCGCCTTAAATGCACTGATTCAAGCAAGAGATGCAGAAACAGCGATCGCTCAAAAAACCATCGACTTACGCGAACAACAAGCAGAAGACCTGATTTGGCAGTTTACCAAATACAAAGCTTTAGCAGTCGGCTTAAATCCCATCGCCTTTTTAGATGTCGTTGGTGGAACTGTTGCCGACTTAGCGTTAATTCGCTCCTTAGCAAGATTATACGGCTTACCGATGACCGGTTACGAGGCAAGCAAAATTCTTAAGACGATTTTCTTTAGTTCTGGTGGTTTGCTTTTGGGAGAATTAGGCAGCAGCTTACTTTTAGGCTTAGGCAAAAGTGCCACCGCCTTAGCCAGTGGTGAAAATCCCACCAATATTACAGCCTTCGCCGGAAGTGCGATCGCTCAAGCTGGTATCGCCGGTTATGGCGCCTACGCGATCGGTAAAGCCGCACAAGAGTATCTGAAAAAAGGCTGCACTTGGGGTCAATTGGGCGCTAGCACCGTCATTCAAGAAATTCTCTCCCAAGTTGACCAAAATACAATTTTGTACCGTTTGCGGCAAGAATTAGGCATTGGGGATTAGGGGCAGGGGGCATGGGGCAGGGGGACAGGGGGGAATAAAATCAATTTTACGCATTTGTGTAGCGGGGTTTCCCCGCCCAATTCCCAATGCCCATTACATTTGTCAATTTCTCTCAAGTTTGTTAAATTTTTTCAACATTTTACAAGAACTTGTCAACAGAGGCATTTTGAGATGTGGCTTTTTGCTAGCATCTACAGCAATCAAAAGTGTAAAGGATGTTTCTTATCCCTTGTCCCCTTCCCCTAACCGATGACGGTTTTTCCCACCGGCATTTTTTGCGAGGCACATTTAAACTAGAAATTAAGCTCTTGAAATAATTCAGAAGCTTGCAGTCGATTTTTAAATCAACCTAGAAAGGTAAGTATCATGGCTGACATATCAAACGTAGTCCAGGCTGCTATTAATCACGATAATCAAACTCAACCCTTGGAAGAAGTGATTTTTGAAGCGATCGCAGAAGCGCGTCAAACCTGCGATTTAAGCGGTAGCAATTCTCCTAACTGCGCTGTAGCTTGGGATATCGTCGAAGGATTGCACGCTGAAAAATCTCACAAACAGCAAGCAACAAAACGCAAAACCTCATTGGAAACTTACTGCGATCGCCATCCCGAAGCAGTAGAATGTCTAATCTACGACGTTTAATTTCTCAACTCAGCAACAGCAGATTTAGTAACTTGCTGAACAGCTTCTAAATTAGGTGGTGGTGTTTCGCTTTTTATATCCAGCCACAACAGATATTCTATATTCCCAGCAGGACCAGTGAGCGGCGACCAAGTTAAGCCCTTGTAGTTCCATCCGAAATTTTGAGCAGTTTGCAAAACCTGAAAAATTGCCTCAGCTTGGTCGCCAGAATCACGAACAACGCCCTTTTTCCCCACACGGGACCTCCCAACCTCAAACTGTGGCTTCACCAGTAAAACAGCTTCTCGGCGAGGTTGAGTTAACTCCCACAAAGCAGGCAAAATCTTGGTTAAAGAAATAAACGAAACATCCACCACCGCCAAATCAGCTTTTTCTGCCTCACCATATAACTCATGCGGTTGCAACTGTCGTAAATTAGTGCGTTCCCGCAAAACCACCCGCGAATCATTTCGCAAACCCCAATCAACTTGACCGTAACCGACATCAACCCCGTAAACTAGCTTTGCCCCAGCTTGCAAAAGACAATCAGTAAAGCCTCCCGTCGAAATACCGCCATCCAAACAAACGCGACCTGACACAGATATATTAAAAAATTCTAAAGCCTTCGCCAGCTTCTCACCGCCACGAGAAACAAAACGCGATCGCTCCTTAATCTTAATATCCGCCGCAACATCAACCTCCGTCCCCGCCTTATCCACAACCACACGATTAACCTGAACTTCCCCCGCTTGAATCAACCGTTGAGCCAAAGCGCGGGAAGCACACAAATTCAACTCCACCAATAACATATCCAATCGCTGCTTAACCAATCTTCTCTTCCACAAGTCTTTTTGCTGAATGTCTCATTAATGGTTGAAGATTTATACAAATTATTACTTCATTCCAATACAGTCTGAACCCACTTTGCATGTATTTACGCAAACTTCCCCTCTTATTCATCTTCCTCATAATTGAACATTAAAACAAATTTTTGTTTAGGTAATACTAACATAGGTAGATATATAGGATGCTCATCCCATTTCTTACTTTTATCACCTTTTTGATAGCAAATAATTAAGGTTGGTACATCAGGATATTTCTCTTTAGCTTCTCTAGACCACTCACCCGAACCGAAACCAAAGCTCCATTTAAAAGGCTCTTTTCTTGCCATATCTAACCCTTGATTTTTATTCCTTTCACCTCTACGAACATTTAAACGACCTTTTGTCATCCCATTAGATTTCATATCTGTTAAACCTTTGATGATACGTTGATCTTCCCATTTTTCCGATTGGACATGATAACTTTTTGTGTAATGGAGAATTTCAATTATAAATTCTATATCGACTTCATAATATTCATCATTTTTGTCATAATTAATTAAAAGATTCTCTATCTGTTTAAAATTATGCTTAATTTCTGTTTTCTTATAAGCTGGATTTTGAGGATGAATTAATGAACCCGGTACTAATACATTAATGACTGAAGGGTCTAAAACACCAGAGCGAGTTGCTTTTAAATCTCCTCCTATCCAAACAGGCTGAAGTTTAATATTATGAATGTCATCTCCAATTGCTTGACGCATCGCTTCATCCGCTTCGTGAATATAGCGAAAATCATCTAGTATATGTTCAGGTAAAAAGAGACGAGTAACATCTTTTAAATGTGGACGATAACCATACATTCGAGCGTGTTGATGAACCGTATCCATTACTTTTTGTTTTGCATCACGTCCATAATAAGTTACCATTAGACCATCAATTGTCACTCCTCTACCTAATCTATTTCCTCCTATTAATATATTCATACCAAGATTATAATTAGGCTCTTTATCTGAATTATTTGCATTGATTATTTTAGGAGTAATTACGCTGCCCAAATGAATTTTTAATTCATCTATTAATTTATTAAGCGTAGGTAAATCATCAGCCGTTTTCATTAACTCATTATAAGCTTGCTCTAACCATTTTCGGGCTTGTTTATTTTCAGTTTCTGAGCTTTTTTCCCTAATTGCTTTATCTAAATTAATCACAAATTGACTAATAACTTTTTCTAAGACACTATGAATGTCTTGTTTATAACAAATGTGAGCAAGAAAAGAATATTTTGCATCTTCCTGGTCAGAATATAACATTTTGTAAGTTGAACCTAGAAAGAAGCAACAAAGAGCAAGTCTTAATCCTTCAGGAATTATCCATTGATTACCAGGATTAATTGAACCTTTTTGTTTCTTTAATTGGTCAATTTCTTCAGCATCTACAATACAACAGTAGTTACTTTTTTCGCTAAAAAATAACTCTCCTCCCATATAACGCTCTCCCGGTTCTAGTAGTGCTGCACAAAATTGTGGCTTACAAGGATGAGGGAGACGTTGTAACAGTAAACTTTGGGGAGTTGCTGTGATTTGAATATAAATATGATTAGCAACTTCTTGACGAATCTTACCTATTTTTTCAAAAATTTTACTATCAGGAGTACTATCTTTTCCTTTTTTAGCTTGTTTGGATTCATTCGTGTTTAAACTAGCATTATCCGCTTCATCGTCAAAGATTAATGTAGGGACATCTTTAACCTTAGCTGCTTTTAAAACCTTTAGTAAATTATCTAAGTGATGAACATTCTTTGTGGAAACTAAAACAACACCTGTATCTTTAATATAGGGTGCAACTTTAGTTTCTGCAAAATCAACAGGGTCTTTTTTCCATGCTTCCCAATCAAAAAATTTAGGACCTCCTTCTCCTTTAACTTGATTATTAAAACGGTTAGCCGTTTGTTTTCCTAACCATGTATTATCAGAGGTTAAGACAATAAAACAACGAAAATTATTTTCATGAGCTAGTGCTAAAGTTGCAATAGTTGTGTTAGTTTTACCACTTTGAACTCGACCATAAATGAGTCCTGTTGTACCCTTAGGAATAGGGTCTGTTCCCTTATAAGGTTGACTTACTAAACCTGTACTATTTTCTCCCACATCACCATGACCAAAGTTTTCTGAATAAACTCTGACACAATTTTCGACAACTTCAATAGCAGTTTCTTTAAGTTTATTTGCTTCTTTTTGTCCGATTTGTTTCTCTAATCTCTTAATTAATCTATCAATACAGTCGCCATTAATTATAGAATTATGTGTCATAGGTTATTTGATGTTGATAAAATTACGTCAGGCCAATTATTTTGCGGTATTGTCCGTTGTAAGGGAACTCTCCCCGTACCTTTAACATAATAGCTCCCTCTTAGTTCTCTTTTTACAGAAACACGCTGATTAGCTAAACCCTCATTAAAATCAAGAATTGTCCATAGTTGTTGTTCTGATAGACAACAAACACCATCACGATGACAAATCAATGCTATAAATAGTTTGACATCAGGATAGGTTTGATGAAAGTTTATAAGCGCAATTTCTTCCTGTGAACTGAAGCTAAATGACCATGAAGAATTGGGTTTTTTTGATATTTTAAATAGGATAGCGGATTCTTGATTTGTGCTTTTTATAAGATAAAGAGATGAATGAATAGGGGATAAATAACTTATAGATATATAAGATGTTCCTTTGAGAAGTCGAAGAAAAGCCGCACCGTGCAAAAATTCTAGATCATTAATACTCATAGATAAAACAATTGCCAAAAATTATCTATATTAATATTAGAAAATTAGGTATAAAATTTTGCCAATACTTATTCTGTTGTACTACTAATTAATTTGTCAGGCAACAAATTGTTTTATTTTTTGCATTAAAAAAAGTAAACGCACCTTGTCAATGAAGCCAAAGTGCGATCGCTATAATCTTTTTACATTTGCAGGGGAAACCCCAAGATAGCGCTGGCTCAACTTTTACCTTGTGCCACTAAATATCCTGCTCGCTCAACTCCCGCGTCATATAATCAAAAGGCTCATCCAAAAAAGCAGTATTAGCAACACCAGCTGCCGCAACTTGCTCCTTAATAATATCCTTCATAATCTGGATACCGCGAACCGTCGGACCAATAGGTACACCCAAAGAATTGTAAGTTTCCCGCAGCCCTTGCAGCACCCGCTCATCTAGAACATCCATACTACCAGCAACCAGCGCATAAGTAGCGTAGCGCAAATAGTAATCCATATCCCGTAGACAAGCCGCATAGCGACGAGTAGTGTAGGCATTTCCACCAGGACGAATCAACTCCGGCAGTTCTTCAAATAACCCAGAACCTGCCTGTCTGACAATTGACGCCGCATTAGAATTAATTGCCCCAGCTGCTTGTACTCGTGCTGTACCACTTTCAAAGTAAGACTTGAGGCTGTCGATCGCATTCCGGTCAAAATACCGTCCAGCTACGTCATAATTCTTAATTAAACTTGTTACTGCATCCCGCATTCCGTTTTCTCCCAATCAATCCTATTTATGGTTTGATATTTATCTGGCTGCTTTTATGCGCCTATAAATTTTTGTGCTACGGCAAAAGTCTCAGCACAAAAAATAATCCATCGGCTACTTAAAGGATTCTATGTCAAAGTTGACCTCTGAAATGAACTGTGAAGTTTTGTGAAAGTGGTTAAGCAAAGGTAAATATAAACTTTAATCATCGTATTTTGTAGTTTATGCTACAAAACTACCTAATGTCCTATCTCTAGGATATTTCAGGTATCTCACAATTTGGTTTCACCAAGCAGGGTCAGAATGCATTGAAGATTTCAGTTCTACCTTAGTAAATAAGCATACAAGGAGTAATCATGACAACCCCACAAGAAGTCTTGAAATTGATTCAGGACAACAACATTCAGATGATCGATCTGAAATTCATCGATACGCCAGGAACTTGGCAGCACCTCACGCTGTATCATAACCAAATTGATGAGACTGCATTTACTGACGGCGTACCTTTCGACGGTTCGAGTATTCGGGGTTGGAAAGCGATCAACGAATCAGACATGTCAATGGTTCTCGACCCCAACACAGCCTGGATCGATCCGTTCATGGCAGAGCCGACGCTCAGTATAATTTGTAGTATCCAAGAACCGCGTACAGGTGAACCTTACAATCGCTGTCCCCGCGTTATTGCCCAAAAAGCAGTAGACTACTTGGTTTCTACAGGTGTTGGTGACACAGCTTTCTTTGGTCCAGAAGCGGAATTTTTCATCTTTGATGATGCTCGGTTTGACCAAACCGCCAATTCCGGCTACTATTATGTAGACTCTGTAGAAGGTGCTTGGAACTCCGGTAAAGAGGAAGGTCCCAACCTCGCATACAAACCACGCTACAAACAGGGTTACTTCCCAGTTGCACCCACCGACAGCTTCCAAGACATTCGCACCGAAATGCTGCTAACAATGGCAAAGTGCGGCGTACCGATTGAAAAGCAACACCACGAAGTCGCCACCGGTGGACAGTGCGAACTCGGCTTCCGCTTTGGTAAGTTAATCGAAGCTGCTGACTGGCTGATGACTTACAAATATGTCATTAAAAACGTTGCCAAGAAATACGGCAAAACCGTGACCTTCATGCCCAAGCCAATCTTCGGCGATAATGGTTCTGGGATGCACTGTCACCAATCTATCTGGAAAGATGGTCAGCCGCTGTTTGGGGGCGATAAATACGCCGGTTTGAGTGAAATGGCATTGCACTACATTGGTGGTATTCTCCGCCACGCACCAGCACTGTTAGCAATCACCAACCCCACCACAAACTCTTACAAGCGCCTAGTACCTGGTTATGAAGCACCTGTAAACTTAGCTTATTCCCAAGGTAATCGTTCCGCTTCTGTACGGATTCCTCTTTCTGGTAACAATCCCAAAGCAAAGCGCTTAGAATTCCGTTGTCCGGATGCAACTTCTAACCCTTACTTAGCGTTCGCTGCTATGCTTTGTGCTGGTTTAGATGGTATCAAGAACAAAATCCATCCTGGTGAACCTCTAGATAAGAATATCTATGAACTCTCCCCAGAGGAACTGGCTAAAGTTCCTTCTACACCCGGTTCTTTAGAATTGGCATTGGAAGCACTGGAGAAAGACCACGCTTTCTTGACCGAACCAGGTGTGTTTACTGAAGACTTCATTCAAACTTGGATTTCTTACAAGCTAGATAACGAAGTTAACCCAATGCGTCTGCGTCCTCATCCTTACGAGTTTGCTCTTTACTACGATTGTTAAATTATAGGGACTAGGGACTAGGGATGAGTTGTTTAAAATAGCAATCCTCAGTCAGCCTAAATGCGGTATTTGAGAACATAATTAAGCCACCCAGTAGGTGGCTTTTTTTTTTGACTAGCTATCAGGCTTATTTTCATTTCTAGTCCCCAATCCCCAGTCCCCAGTCCCTAGCTCATTGTGGCATTGCTGCGATCGTAAGTCATACGAACGATAGGATCTATCTTGCCTTGAATCGGGTTCCAGTGGTGGGATGCTTCACCAGCAGGAAGACCAAGTTCTTCACTAACACGTTCGAGCATTGATTGTTGACGATTTTTTACCAACTGGTAATGACGCATCATTAAAGCACGCGCTTTTTCTTGGGTAGACATATTAAATTCCTCTTTATTGTTTTAATGATTTATAGATTCATTTTTCATCTACACAACTACTATATCAATAAATTCTGTAACCAAAGTTACAAAATGTCTCTTTTAAATAAAACTTAATATTTATGATTTTTGACTAGCTATTAGGCTTATTTTCATTTCTAGTCCGCAGTCCATAGCCGACATCTTTCTAAAGATTGATGAGAAAATTTTTACAATTATTTACAACAAAGGACTAAAGGTAAAATAATCGAAGCCATTCTCATTAATGTCTGACACTTTAACTAAATTGACTTATCAGACTTTTCAGCACGGTTTGACATGATATTAGGCGATCGCTCTACCTTATTTTCACCTTTGAAAGGTGAGGCGATCGCTACATCTTATAATGCTCTACCGAGCTAGTACTAAGCTACTATCAAAATACTGATTTACAAAACTCAATAAAAACTATGACTGTTGCTTACCCACGTAAATTTCAAAATGCTTTGAGTGCGAGAGATATCTTAAATCAGGTAGTGCGCGATCGCGAAATTCATTTAATCACCCTCAACCGCTACCGTTACAGCGAACAACGCAGTTGCAAAGACCTCACTGAGGTAATTGAAACACTCAATGGCAAGCCACCAGAACTAGTGCGAGATTTGTCACATCATATCTCAGATGAAGCTCGTCATGCCATGTGGCTAACTGATTTGTTGGTCGATTTGGGAGCCGATATCGGAACTCCCCCTGGTTCATCCTACATTGATGAATTTGATCGGCTGCTGGATAAAGATGCCTACAATGCCAAAAGTAACCTAGAAGACGGTATAATTGCCGCCTTGGCAGCGATTAACATCACCGAAAAACGGGGTTGCGAATATTTCTCGGCACACATTTACGCTCTCAAGCAAGCACCGCAAACCGAAGAAAATATTAAAATTCGGGAAACGATTGAGAAAATTCTGCCAGAAGAAGCAGGACACGTCCGGTGGGGTAATCGTTGGTTAGCAGAAATTGCTCGCAAGAGTCCAGAACACCAACAAAAGGTGGAAAAGGCAAAGCGGAAATATGCAGCAATTGAACAAGCAGCCTTTGAATCCGGAATGGATATCACCTTAGGAGCGGAATTGCGTCGAGTTGCCAACTTAGTAGAAGTGGCAAATACAATGCCTGTTTGGGAACGTCCCCAGTATTTAATGGAGCGCTTACCGCAGACTTTGTTCGCACCTGACTTGCAGTTTACCAGAATTATGGCGGCACAAAAGGCTTGGCAGCGCGATCCACAAGCGTTTATGGATAAATTCGTACCAATGTTCCTCAACGGCATTAAGGGCAGAGAAAAGACTAAGCAATCATAAAACAATGCGTTGAATGTTTTTGGAGAGACGTAGCAATGCTACGTCTTTATAGTATTTACAGCAATTTTCAGGTAAATAGACCACAGTGGTTGAACCAACCGAAGGCATCCTCTTCGGTAATATAGTTTACAGCCTCAGTCATTGCTTGGTCGAGTGATTCAAGAGTACGTGCCTCAGAAGAA
>JBPCQW010000162.1:0-9495 GCA_050997715.1 Hassallia sp. | reverse complement strand
CCCTTTTTGACCGACCATGCTGCAAAAAAAAACCTGTTAATCTGACACTCAGTATATAAGTTGTACTTAGATTTGGTTAGTACGGATTGAAAAAAACGTTTAATATTATGAAAAAAGATTATATTGTACATGTTGTCAACCGTATTTATAAAGTATTTTATGTATAATTTGATACTACATAGAAACTGGAGCGGTCTAGAAAATACTGAGAATAAAGCTGTGTGTAGAGATACAGCTAGGAGTGAGTACAGGGAGACATGGTAAAACCCTCGCGATCGGTGGAGTTGCAAGGGGAGGGCGAGCGGTTAGTTAGTGGGTTTGGTGGTGGTTAGTAGGTGGCTTGTCTGCCAGTCTGAGATAACACGGTTTCCAAGTCATCAACAAACGCCGGGATCATTTCATGAGGAATATACTTTTGAGCAATTACAGCAATTTCTTGTACAGATTGTTCTAACTGCTGTAATTCGATTTTACCCTTTTGCTTAAATACTAATTCTTCGTTTTTGCGTCTAAATTCAAGCGCTTTAAACACTTGATCGCTACTCCCGGTTTTTATGAAATAATCTAAAATTTCTTCAGTATTTAAAGCTTCTAGTTTAGTTTCAGATATTCGGTCAGAGTGTTTAAGTGAATGACTTAGAAGTATTTGAATAGCCTGTAAGACTAAGCGGGTAGGTGTGTCAGGGTCATCGATAATGGTTTTAAGTTTAAAAATCGACGATTGAGTGTGTAAGCTGAGTTCAGATAGACTTTCTTGTAAGCACTTATTTAAACTATCGCTAAGTAACCGATGAAAATCCGGGTCTTTTGCCCACAGTTCAACACATCTTTGCGTTACCCCTAACTCTGCTGAGACTTCTTTCGTGGATCGTCCAGCGGTTAAAAGTAATATTGCTTTATGATGCTTTTCATTTAAAAAATTCATACTTGTAGTTCGATTTTGTTCGATTATTTTCTAGCACCTAAGTTAATTTTAAACCTTGACAGCGCACCAAAATTTTTTGTGCTTTTACTAGTTAATTAGTAATTTTGTCAAGTCTTCGCCACGATGCAGGTTGTTGTGATATTGACCCAAACCATATTTGTTGTTGTGGTCATTCACGCTAGTTTGATGATTTTTAATCCAAGCTGATACCGCTAATCCGTTACAACCTGATAATTGTCTTATGGTTTGATTGCCAATATACCAGCGCTCGTTATTGCTCGGTTGATTGTTGTTGTAGTTGGTAATCGCGTCAAAAGCACGTTGTATTTTTTCATTTATAGCGTCTTCACCACGTAGCTTTTTTAGTTCTGTGTCGTCAAGCTTTTCTAAATCACGTTCTGGTTTTGCTCGTTTTTCTGATGCTACTATTTTAGGTTTATCAATCATTTCTAATAATTTATCAATGACACTTTGTTGATTATCTAAACCCCACTCTGTTTGAAGTTCTTTGATTTTTGAATAAGCGTCAGGACTAACACTCACTGATTTTCTAGCTTTTTTCATAATAGTATCGTCGTTATTCTCTTCCGTTGCTGGTGTACTTTGTACAGTGGTAGTAATCATAATTTCAGGTGTGAAAGGTACGGGTGAATCAATATAGTAATCTGAGTAACCAAGGGTAGTTACCAGGTGAATTAAATCGCGGTCTGAAATTTTACTTGAATCTACAAAGTGACCGACGGCACGACTTGCCCACAATAGACGGTTAATATTTTTGGGACAATCTCTTTCAGTAATTAATGCAACGTAAACCGCTCTGAGTGCTTTGGGGTTTAGCTCGGTGTCTTTCTGCCGTTTGGGTAAAGACAAAAAGTTACGTTGAACCACACGCCTTAAACTATTGCCTCTACGGTCGTCAATGGTTGCATTAATTTTTTCGGGGTCAGTTCCCTTCTCACTTTCAGTTTTTAAGAATTCTGTTAGCTCTTTAGCTTCTGGCATAGCTCGAAACCGCTCAAAAGCTTGTATAAATGACTTAGCAGGTACTAACACACCTATACGGTATTCAGTCCGTTCATCTTCTGGGGTGTCGTATTCACGTTTTTTAGCTTGACCACGAAACTGAACAAAGTACCCTGATTTGAGGTAAGCGGGTAAATTTTCCTCAAGAGTGAAGCTACCACGGGCTAAAATCTCAATCGGTCGTCTACCGCTGGCAGCAATCAGCCCAACGGCTAACTCGTGAGGGTCTTTGCTTTGGAGTAATTTAACGGTGGTTTCCAGGTACTCGGTTACAGGTATCTCTTGCTGATTTTCTAGGCGGTCTAGTACTACCGTCTTTGTGTTGATACCACCCTTACCGTTGAAATTAGTATCAGCGATTCCACTAAATTTAAAGTGCAAGTGACGTTTCCAGTAACTACCGTCAGAGCGCGTTTGGATATATGCGTTTTCACCTTCTATTAAGTCTTCATTAGGGATTGTCGTAATTAGTTTGTTGTAGGCTGATAACTTGTTTAGTTTGGTCTTGGGTTTATCGGTTTCGTTGAATAGCTCGGTTGTCAGTGCTTCGCATACAGTTTTGATATTGTCAGGGTTACGTAGGTCTTTAATTTTGTCGTAGTATTCTTGCGGTGTCATGTCCGGTTACGTTGCTCCTTAACTAGTTCTAATATAACATAACCGGTAATGATTTTTCTAGATTATTTTAACTGGTTATGATAATTAACTATAGATAAAACTCTATACATCAAAAAACCCGCCACTGGGGACGGGGTGTAGAGTTTTGGTTAATTTTTTATCGGGTTATAGCGAAAAAATTTAACATGCAAGTTTAAGACTTACATATCGATTTAAGCTGACATTTTGCTCTGCGGCTTCTATAGCTAGTCTACGGTGATGCTCTGGAGGGATACGAACTTGAAATTTACCACTATAGTTTTTTTCAGAGATTGGCTCTGGAATCTTTTCACTATTCGCGTTCATATCAGCAACTACATCTTTTACTAAGTTTGTAATACCTTCAAGCGCGGTTAAACGATTTTCATGGAGATAAGACAAACTAGGAAATTCTGCACATAGTCCTACAAACTCTTCATCTTCGCTTGACCAAGTAACTTTATAAGTGTAGTGGTCTAAGTTAACCATCGGACATTCCCTCAATTTTTTCAATCGCGTTTAAAACTTGCCTAACTTGATAAACCTTTGCTTTCCCCTTCTTCTCTTGAATGTTCACACGCGGGTCTCCAGCCCAAGGGGTTTTATAAACACAATGGCTTGTTCCTTGCTGTCTGGGTTCTCCAAAATAATGATTGCAAACCTTCACTAAATCGGTAAAGTTTACGTTTTTAGGGTTGTTCCTTAACTGAGCAAGGATTTTTTCTATTTGTGCCATATCTAAATTAATAATAGTATCAATATTAATACTATGTCAAGCGGGATGTTTTTTATTATTGATGACTCGAAAATCCGAATGTATATAGGTTTTAGCGGGTTAATCTGGCATTGGACGCTTTATTTTAGGCACTTCTGGCTTAATGTCGTCTAAGTTATATTTCCCGACATTTTCACCTACAGGACTCAACATCGCCAAACTTGCAGCCGCGCCTAAAACCTGTTCATCGCTGACTTCCAAGTATTTCTGTAACTGTTCTAAGTTTCTATGTCCCGATATCTCCTGTATCACCCTTAGCGGAATACCAGCGTTGCTCATCTGGGTTAATGCAGTCCGTCTAAAGCTATGGGTACTTACGCCAATTATGCCTACTTCCTTACAAGCCATACGTAAAATTCTTGCGGCTGAGTCATGGCTAATGTGTCCATCGCTGCGACCGGGAAACAGGTACATATCACCGCTAATCGGATAGTAATTATTCAGCAATTGGCGTAAATCTTCAATCACTGGGATAGATCGCGTTGCTAACTTGCCTTTGGTGTTGGCTTTTCTGATAATCAGCCGTGGTCTAACTAATCCCTTGGGTGTGTAAATGTCTTCAGTCAGCAGGGTGCAAGCTTCACGGATTCTACAGGCACTAAACAGGCACACGCCAAACAAGGTTTTATCACGGTCTGAGTCTAGTCCTTGGCTAAAAACTAGCTGTATCTCTTTTGGCGTAAGAATTTTGGCGCGTCCGTGCCTGTTGATTTTCATCGGCTGACTGTAAACCCTGTGATTCACAGATTACAGAAACATGTGAACCTAACGATGATTAAAACTTTTTGATATAGGTAAATAATTCTGGTTCGCCAGTAAGTCCTTCACCGTTTATCCTTCCAAATAAATCCCTGACTCCAGGCGCACAACCGAACATTGCAAGTAAAAAACGTGGTTCCACTCCCAAACAGGCTCCTCAAATAGTTTGTAGGTCTGTAGCTTCTTCTGTGTTGGGTTCCATTTTGCTATCCGTCGATGCCCCATGTCACTAATGTACAACTCGCCTCCATAAACCGACACATGCTCTGGATAACTCAACTCGCTCTCTTCTTCTTCAAAAGGGCTTCCCAGGGTTTGAAGTAATGTGCCATTCTCTGAGTACAGGTAGACCGCCATGTCAAGTGGAACAGCACACCAGATATTTTCTCCGTCCCTGGCTACACTGTAAATGGCAGAGGCAGGCTCAACGGGAGCAAATTTACCTCTGAGTTGTCCCTCCTGATCAAAAACACGTACGATGTCTTCCTGGAAGTAGCAGGTCACTACATATCCAGATTCATCCCGTGCCACGCTACCGGGATCATATCCCAGTTGAGGCAAAATTTTCTTGTATGCTAGACCAATGACTGCCTTCCAATAATCTTCCCTTGCAATCTCCTGTGTTAAACATCCATCAAAAAGATAATAGCTGTCGTTGGTTGAGCAGATTTTTCTAAAGACAACTCCTAATGGTGCTGCGTAGCAGTCATACCCTTTACCAATCCATTTCATTGCTGCTAAATCTTTACTAGACTTTAGTTTGCTGTTATGCTACCACGCTATTCAATTTGATTTAACTGGTACGATTTCTACGGCTAAGGCTGGTGTAGACTGTGGCTTTTCAAAAATTTGCCCAATCAGCATTCCCACACCTAAAAGCGCGATTAGTCCCCCTGCGATCGCTTTTGCATTTATCTCTGATGGGTGCGATCGCCTCATAAAGTATAGGGATTAATAGTGGTGTACTTCTCCTTTAATAATTTGGGACAATTCATTACGATTGCTCTTTGCTTCTGACCAAAAAGCTACCAAACAAATAATTAAAAGTACCAGAGGTAAACCCACACATAATATAATCGTATGAAGGGATATACTATCTCTTAAGCTTGAAAAAAGCATACTAACCCAGATTAAATAACCTAATGGAAGAGATGCTTTCACAAAACGACTCATGCTTATTTGTACATGCACTAAAGTTTGATGAGATTGTACTTCAAATCGTCCTCGAATTATTGGTGAAAATGATTTTCGCTGCTGAATAATACGATTAATCTGGAAACCTTCAGAGGAAATTGTTCCTTCATAAAGGGCAGCGTGTCTTGTATAGAATCTAAATACTTTCGGTGGTTCTACTTTCGCATTCAGTCGTTGCAAAACTATCGACAGTGAATCAGATGTTGAAATTATCGAGGTATGGTTGGGTAGTATTTTCATAGTTCATTAGGCTGCTGGCTGCTGGCTGATAATCTGTCGAATAAATGATAATAATTAAAGAATCCTTACGTAGAGTGTAGAGGATAAAGAGCCTAGATTGTTTTATCGACTTTCTAGGCTTTTGTTTTAGTCAAGGTGCTTCAGACCCGCCAAGTTAACGTCTTGTGGATTGTCTAAAATTTTGACACGCGCTCCATCAATCCCATTGCTCAAATACTTCAGCAACCAATCAGCAACGACCGTTACAGCGAACCCGCCACCTGAACAGTAAAGGTATTCTCCTTTGGCTAATTTCTGTGAGATAGAATCAAACAATTTTTGTATGGCGTAATTATTCCCTACCCATTCGGAGAGCGCTCCATCAACTTCGCATGAAATATCTTTAATTTTCCCACTACTTCTTAGCGGAACATGCCAGGTGTTATTTTCACCAATCTGGGATAACTCCAAAGCCTCTTGGATATCGATATTTTCAGCCTGTATCGCGCCTCTGTCAGTTCTGGTAAGGGATTTGAAGATGCGGTTGATAATTGAAGTCATGCCTCCACCGCTTACAGGAGTTTTGGCAACGGTGCTTAATTCGCTACCTTCCCACTCATAAGTTGTAAAAGTGATTGTCCCACCGCCAAGGTCTAACAGGTGAAAGCGCTCGTGATTATAAAGTTTGACCACTTCCAGCGCAGCGCCCTCACCCTCATCAATAAACTCGCAAGCTTTGACAGTTACCTTAAAATCTAAATCTTCCCAGGTAAAATCTGAGATTTGTTTGAGCATCTTATCTAGTTCCTTACGCTGGGGGCTGGAAAGAGTCACGACACGCAACCATAGATTAATTTGCACGGGTTGAGTTTTCCGGCGACGTGAATCAACAGCACCCTTTAGAACTTTGCGATAGTGAGTCAACGCTCCTAATATCCAGACATCTAGGTGGGATAGTTTATTATCTTGGCTGGACACTATCAGCGTTCCGTTCACCCGGTCGATGGCAGAACCTACTACATAGTTGCGTTTGCGATAGCCAAAGCAGCCATCATTACGCAGAGGTACTTCTGACTTGATTTCTTTAGCCTCAGCAGGAAAGGATTTGTAAACCCCGTTGAGACGGCACTTAATCCGCTTGGCTCCTGCATCGATATCAAGCTTGAAATCAATGGCTTTGTTGTTTTGGGCGTGATTTCTTTTTTTGACAATTTTGATTACAGTGTCGCCTGTTTCAAATTTTGACGGGATGTTGTCGGCGTGGTTGTTACTTGCTTCAAAGTTCATGATTTATTACCAGTGATAATTTTTACTTTGTCGGTCTAGTGACGGGCACACGTCGGTAATCATGCCTTTATTGAGAATTTTTTGATTGAATTGCGACTGAACTATTAGGAGAAAACTGGGGTAGTTGCTGTTAGTTTGGTTAAGATTTGTAGAGTCGTAGTAAAAATAGTTTTAATTTCAACTAACATTAATTGGAAAAACCCAACAAAATCGCATACCCCTACTATGTACTTCCCAATTGGGAAATCAACAAAAACCCTACACGTAAAATCAAGGCTTTCAGGCTACAAGTTGGGACGAATTTGGGAGAGTTGGGAAAATCCCAATACCGTCCCAAGCCTATCCCAACCCTTACAAATCCTTAATTGCTATTAGTTGAATTGTCAGCAATGAAAGTTTTTTTACAGTCAAGATTGAGGCATGAGTATCTATACTTATGCGCGTCCTTGACAGCAGAATGTCTGTGAAATTTGGTTGAACCACAGTGAGGGCATTGAATTTGTGGCAAGGATTCAGCAACGGGACTGACAGATTCAACTTGAGGGATAGAGAGTGAATCAAGAAACTCATCAGCGCTGAATAGTGGCAACAAGACATAGTATTGCTTCTCACCGTACTCATCAATCAAGGCAAAGCGGTAAGCACCCGGTTCTACTCGGTCAAGTCCTAGCTCTGAATTTTTGCGATCGCAATAACGCTGTAGTAAATCGGCTTGCTTCATTAACTTGTCTTTACTGTCAGCATCGATATGGTCTGCAAGTCTTAGATAGTCCTTTGCATTACCGTTGATGTGGATGGCTATTAGATTATTCCAATCGCCTTTAGTCGTGTTGGGAATCTTACCAGTGTTTGCACCTTGCCCCAAATAAAATACAGCTTGGCTTGTATGGTCTATCTGGGTAATGATGCTCAACATGTTCGCGCTCATTGTTGGTTCCGGTTCGGGGTCGTCAGCGGTAGGGCGCTTTTTACCAGGCGCTTGTCTCAAAGTGCTATCTACTTCATCAAATATCCAGATACCGAACGAGCCTTGATGTTTGCGATCGCATAATCCAGTTAGTTCTGCAATACCTCGAATACTATCTTGATGAGTCTTGCCAACGCTGGGGAAACTCCAATTATCCTTGCGGCTACCAGCTTGAGGATTGTAGAGCTTAATACCTTCCAAGCCTTTCACCTTTTTATGTTGTAGTTGTTCTGATACAATTCGCTCGGTCAAAGGTGATTTACCAGCACCACTACCGCCAGTAATTCTAATGCGATTCCACTTCTTAGCGTGCTTTTTCCAGGTGTCCCAACTACGAGCCAAACGGTTGATAGATTCATCAGAAAGTTCGTCAAGCTTTTCTTCCTTCTCTCTAGCTTTCCAGGTTAAGTTAGCAACCATCAAACCTTTATCCGCATCCCAATCAAAAGTTATTGGTTTGAGAGTGAGACATAGTTGCTGTAACGCTTCTGAATGGTCGTTAAGTTCCTTGAAAATTAAAGTACGCGGGTTGTTATCGGTATGATAGTAGATTTTAGATTCATACACATCGCCAGTAGTAAAAGCGCGGTCTAGCTTTATTCCCTTACTCCAAAAATAGTTGATGATGATGTTGCCTTTTGTTAGCTCATTACTACCTGTAGCAAGTCGCCAAGTTTGCGGTTGATTCAGCTTAGTTACTTCATCTTTAAGAGTTAGTTTCTCCAGAGATATCTGCTCTATTTGCGCTATTAAATCAAAGACTTGACCTCTCATTTCTTCCAGAGAGTTAACATTGTCTTCCAACTTTTCGCCTAAGTTGTTAAGTTGATTTTTCTGGAAGTTGCTGTACTCTCCTAGTAAATCTTTGGCTTTTTTTATTGGTGTATGTGTTGTTTTCATATCAGCCAAAGTAGTGTAAGCGTCGTCTAGAGAGCGTCTTTCATCTAGGTTTAATAAGTTTCTGAACTTGGTTTTTAGTGCTGTTTGCTCATCAACAATACGGCTGTAAATATTCAAAACATCGGCAACGACATCAGATAAATCACCATCAATATCTCTAATGTTGTTGAGTAATTCGCAATGAGTATCATAATGAAGCTGTAACTTATCTTTGAACGGTCTTAAGTTTTCGTGGATAGCTTGATAGTCATCGGATTCTAGTTTTTTGTTAACAGATTCGTCTAAGCTATTGAAAAATGAGTAAATGCGTTCGCTTAAATGCTCAACGACTAAAGACTTAAAAGCGGTTATCAGTTCCTGGTATCGCATATCATCGCACTGTATTTTATCCTCTAACTCTTGGGTTTTAAGTTCAAAGCTGGCTACTAACTGATTTACCTTATTTTGTAAGATTTCGATAACTTGATTCTTGGTAATAATCTCATCACTTGCCTTAGAAAAAGATTGCTGTAACTCATCTCTCAGTGTTTGGCTTTCTTTTAGGATGGTTGATTGCTCTTGATATTTAGTATTCAAACTTTGCCATTCTTTCTCGTGTTTAGCAACGATATCAGCTAGTTGATTATTAGCTTTACTGTGATTGCTTCTACTAACAAACTCGCTACTAACTGCTAGAGTTCCACTAGCAATAATGATATTGATTGCTAGTGGTTCCTTTGATTTTACGAAACTCATAACACCGCCAAGACACAACAGACTAGCCACAACAGTAAGACCGCGTGATGCAGATTTAAGTGAAATATTCATGAT
>JBPCQW010000161.1:0-8798 GCA_050997715.1 Hassallia sp. | reverse complement strand
CCCTTTTTGACCGACCATGCTGCAAAAAAAAACCTGTTAATCTGACACTCAGTATATAAGTTGTACTTAGATTTGGTTAGTACGGATTGAAAAAAACGTTTAATATTATGAAAAAAGATTATATTGTGCATGTTGTCAACCGTATTTATAAAGTATTTTATGTATAATTTAATACTACATAATTTCTATACCGTTCTAGAATTCACTGAGGTAATAATGTGTGTAATATATTACGGGGTAAAAGTACGTACAATAAAAAACCCTCGCAGCCTGGGTGAGTAGGGGAGGGTGGGAGAGATATTAGGGTTGTGATAGATTAACCGTTCGGATGGTTGGCGTGGCTCTGAGGGACTAGGGAGGGGTTAGGTGGTGGGTATTACTTAATTTTCTTTAGACAAACTTTTGATTGACTTTTTGACCCGTTTGTATTCTTCTTCATCAGTTACACTTTCCAAGTGTCGCACTGCCTCCACTAGATCAGGTCGTTCATATTGTCTAAGTTGATCGTAGAGTCGTAACACATCCTTGCGGTGCTTAGAGTTGATAAATTTACAACCTAATGGGGTGAAAGAATAAAACTTTTTACTTTCGCTAATTTCGTCGTGAGGTAATAATGTTTTACGTTTCTCACTATTCATGTCACGCCACTCGGTCAACCCTAACAATCGTTTTGTGGTGAGTTCGTGAATCGCATTATCTCCAGTAGCAATATCCTCAAAAATACTTGCTGCTACATCATCACCATCTTTACCATTCTTTTTAGATAACCCCCTGATTTTTATAGTTACCTCACCGTTGATCGCATTGTAAAGTCGGTAATCGGATTTGTTTCTAATTTGGCATTCGGTATAAAGTTTTTTCACTTCAAAACTAAATTGATCAAGTGCAAAGATATCTAGTTCACCAAACTGATTTTTCAAATGTTGCCACGATAATTTTTCTACATGATTATCTTTGTTTAAAATTTCAAACATTGATTCATCTTGTACAATAATTTTGTTAAACAATGGTTTGATGTCTACTACTGTACGCCTACATGAATCTTGGTAATTTTCAAAACCTAATTCAGTGAAAATATTTAGTGATTTTCTGCGATAATAAGCCACTTTATTAGGGTCAAAAACTCCACCATCCGTAACAGACATCAAGCTATACAAACCTTTAGCCATACACCATGCGAGAGTCCTAGCGCGACTTGTAATGTTGTTACCGATGACGTAGTTACTAATACCTGTCCCATCGCCTGCAAAGTAAGTAGAAGCGATACACCCATAGATCGTATTGACTATAAGTTTGATAAATTCCTGTATAGAACTCTGATAAAGAAAATCTTCTTTACTTAATTCAACACCATCAATAACGATATTTTGTATATCTTCAATAAAAGCGTCTTTGTTGTTTTTTCCAAAATGTTCTTTGTAGAGTTTGACTTTGTTTTTATGCAAAGAACGTTGATCGATTAATGTGCCTGCTAATTCTTTTAACTCAACACGCACCCAATTTGTATTCCAAGTTAAACCACAAGTGCTAAGTTCTTTAAGCGATTTCATCTCGCACATTTCCGGAACTACTTTTTCTATTTCATCACGTTTATCGTAGTAAGCGAAACACTCTATAACGGCGTTATTCCGCAGCCAATATAGTTCACTATCCCCAGAATATTTTTGAATTACTTGATACAAATCGTGGTTAAAAGCAGCCATGTGTACTTGATTAGTTGCCAGATACATACTTGCGTCGTATTGCTTGTCCGAGTCACTATTATTTTCGGCAAAGTGTGATTGATACCACTCCCAACTAGTAAAAGTTTTTTCCTCTTTACTAAGTAATAAGTCTTGTTTAAATGGTGCGTCTTTCCAGCTAATTCGTGCTATCCATAAGCCAGGAATAAGATGTTGACTATATTGTTTTTCCCATTCTTTAAAAGTAATAGGGAACGCAAGAATGGATGGATTACCTATAGTAAAAATTTGATTTTTAAGTCCGTTACCATAACATCCATTAATGTCAATATCGACTAGTACCCCTTCTAGGAAATCAATTGTTGATCGCTCTTTAACGCAACGACCGCCATCTGTCATTCCAAGATAAAGTAATGCTTTGTTTCCCACTAGATGTGAGAGTTGCTTCATTGCTTCCGGACTGGCTAGGCGGTTGTACCAGTAAAAAGGTTTCATCCCTGTTATATCTCCGCTGTCATGACCCTCTATAGAAGTGGGAAGCATTACGTTAGGTCGTGCTGCAAGCCATTCTGATGCAATTTTAGCTGTAATTTTACCAGTCGATAACCCCCATTTTGGCTTTCCTTCTACACCAACAAAACCAGCGATCATGTTGTAAAATTCTGTAGTACGCTCATACACAGGTTTTAAATATTTGACATCGCCTCTGATGTAGTTGATAAATTCGCGTGGTTTTCGTATTAGGAAATCAAGCGCGTTACCGTCTTTCTCCCAATCCCAAACAGTTTTTTCATCAGTAGGTAATCCAACATTTTGTAAGTAAGTTTTGAGACTCTTACTTCCTTGCATTGCACAAATATCTATTACTTCTATAGACATTGCGTGCCACCTCATCCCCTTTTCAGTAGGTAATAATATTTCATAAGGGAGTGCAATTGGTTTATTGAATTTAGTTGTAATACGCCGTATTCTTTCGAGAAATTGTAAGCAGTAGTACAAAAAATCACTTGACTTTGCAAAAAGAAATTCTAAATCTTTAAAGCTAAAAAAGATATAGTACTTAAGAGTTTTTACCCGTCTTCTCTGCAAGTCTTTGATAGGTCGCCATTGTATCTTGTAAGTATCTGCTAGGAAGTCCAAAAATACAAAAGGAGTGCTGAACACTCTTAAACTTTGGAGTTCCGCTATTAATTTCATCTTTCGCTTGACATCTACCATCACAGGAGCAAACTTGGCTGGATGACTTTCTGGGTGGAGGTATTCGGCACAATTACCAGCGCTGTGAAGTGATATACAAAAAGGCGATGTATGATCGTCGGTTTGTGGGATATACTCCGCATCCCCACCTATTTCATCCCAACCTTCAGGAAGTTCTAAAATTTCTGCCACAGTTTGAGACAAAGTTTTTTTAACTATTGACTCAACTTGCAGTACTGACTGCGGTTGAGACTTTGCTCTCAACGTTTCAATATTGACCGTTAAACCGCCAAATTCATCATCATTGTCTTGTATACGGCGCTTGGCTTTTAACACATCGATATCGACCGTTAAACCACCAAACTCATCATCGTCATCGTCGCCACCGTTGTCATTCAATGTTACACTTGTAATATATTCTGACATTATAAAAATCTCCTTTTCTTGTGTTGATTGGGAGACTGGCAAGTAATATAAGAATTGATTATTTTTTTCTTTGGGCGGTCGAGCTAAATACTCAACCGCTTTTTACTTGCCAGTCGTTGTTAGTTGTCTCCGCCTTTCGCTTCAAAGTCAATTGTCAGACTTTCGTTAGATAATCCTTCTATAGCCTCGTAAGCCCGTTTGTGTGTACCTTTTTTATCAAGGCAAGGCTCAATAGAATCGACGTCAATACGGTAAAAATTGTCATCTTGTGGAACACGACAGAAACCTTTAAAAATCAATCCTTTGTGTTCATCAAGAAAGTCATAGATATTGTTTAAGTCTTCTTTAATGGCATGTCCGAACTCATCATCAGCATCAGTAACGATAAGCTCAACTTGATGCTTATAACCCATCATCTTGAGTAATCTACCCAAAACATTTTTGTCACTATAGCGATAGGATGACAGTACAGATATGTTTGCAGGATTTTCTCCAGTTACGTCTAGAACCGTGAAGACTATTTTTAGAAATGCACCGCCAGACTTATTGATGCTGTGTTGATATCCTGCATAAGTTAATTGAGATTTCCCATCTTTGCGACTGGTAAGTGGTTCAAAAGCGCGTTTGAATTGTTGCTCGGATTGTGTAGGTTTTGTGGAATTCATGGTTTTTTAGTTCTTTTTTTGTTTTTAGGTTTTGCGTGATTAGTTTTTAATGAGGTATCAAAACAATTCCTCATGCTTGGTGTGATCGGTGGCGTTGCCACCCGGTTTAGTTCACTTCACCCTTTTAATGTAATCCATTGGACTAACGTTGTAATCCAAATTGTGACAGTTGATTTACTGTAACACAATGTATTGACATTGGATTAACTTTCGTGATAACAATGTGTTACATTAAAAAGTAAACCTGACAAAGTTATTCAAAATGGCTAGAAAAGACTCTCACTTAACAGTCCGCATATCACCAGAAGAATTAGAAGAGATAAAAGAGTTTGCGGCTTCAAACGGTATGCAACAATCGGAATTCGTAATGACTGCTTTAAGAGCGGCGATGGGTAAAGCTGGTGTACACGAACAGTTTTTAACGCTTTCAGCACGCTTGGCTGCTTTAGAAGCTCGTCTAGAGAAACAACCCGCCTAACCCGTTCACCCATACTCGATGTTCGCACCCTACCTTAGTTGGTGGGGTTTTTATTTTTCAAGCGACCACATCTCTTATTCCGCAATCGCCAAAAAATCGAATGAATTTGCGAAGATAAATGAGTCTTTTTATCCCCTACATAAATTTCAAAAAATTCCTCTTCCGATTGAACAGCTAAAATTTTCATCAGCGCGACCGCTTCATTTGTGATTAAATGATCGCAGTGATCATTTAATAGGGATGAAGCAATTGCTTCATAATCGGATAAGTTTTTAGGGTGGTAATTGGCGATTAATTGTATAATGGATGGTATTGCAGGCATATTGTCACTCATCAAAAATGTGTGCATGAAAAAATGTGAGCATGAAAAATTTAAAACAAACCTTTTGACATCTCTGCGTAGCTGCGGCGATGTCATTTTTGTTCTTAAATTCAATCTACACTAAAAAATTTTGTAAAAACCCTATATCTGCGTTCGTGCAGGTATAAAGGCATTTTGTTACAATTCAGATTTTTTAAAACCTTGACCTGTTCGCTTAGGTGGCTTTACTCGCTTCCCGTCACCGCTAATTTTCATCTTGTTCTCACAAAGGAAAACTGTTTGAAATTCGGGGGTGTTCCTAATAGTATTTTGACACCTAGTTAAATCTCGTAAATATTTTCGGTATAAACTTTTAAACAATTTATTATCAGGATGTAATGCTATTTCAATCGCTGTATTCAGCATTTTTTCTCTAGGTGAATACGTAATCTTATTTCCCAAACATTCTAGAGAGTCTACATCTATATAAGCTTTCTCTCGCGCTAGTACCAGTTGATATGCTTGCCTTTTACCTTTAGGATTTTTAGGGTTGAAACTATTTGAAAGTACTCCTTTATCCAAATCTTCTCTTTGTAAAAGATACAAAAAATCAATAATATTCCGTTCTTGAAATTCTGGAGAAAGTAATTTAATTTCTTGTAAAAATTTATAATCTAACCAGACCATCTCAGCCATTGGTTTATAGTATCCTACATCAGGGAGTATCAGTATTTTGTATAATTCTTCTTTTTCAAGAAGATAGTATGCCAACCACAAACCAACGCTACGGTATTGAAATTTTAAGTCTTGTACATATCCTTGATAGAATTCTGATTCTTCTGTATCAGACTTAAGAAAAGAATCGGGTAGCTGACTTATAGCAGATATGACGGTGGTTAATTCCATTATCTAATTACTTTATTTATATTGTGCAAACCTGTGCGTCGATCAACAATTGCCCATTCCTTTATTTTGCGCTCACTGTAATTACTCGTGTCTGATACATTTCTGATATTCAGCAGTTGTAGCAAGGGTTTCTGGTATAGCTTTCATAGTTTGGGAAAGACTGCTTTTTCGGTTAGGGGTAGCCAAGTTAGACTCTTAAGGTCAAGAGTAGAGGGATTAATCATGCTTTTCAACTTTTATATATCCGAGTTCAGTTAATTTATCTTTTAGCAGCTTATTAACCGCAGCATTATTACTAAGCATTTGAGCATCTGAATATGCTTCTAAAGCTTCAGCTATTTCATCTAATAATCGCAGGGATCTATTAGTAGTAGGCTTTTTTTGTCTTGGCATATATTCCACGGTCATAAATAAGAATCCTTTTAGTGTACTGGCTTAGTACTATCTTAGCTGAAATAATACTAAAGTGGTATCACAATTTTTTATGGTAAAATACTATACCATCAGTTATTGTGATACTAAATTAGTAGTATTTTGGTATCAACTAAGCTATTCTTAAGGAGTAGAGCAAAGCAACCACCGCAAACAACCGGGAGTGAACCCATCAAACACAGTTCGGTCGAGCTAGTTTCTACACCACACATATATAAAGGTAAAACCAAATGGAAGCTACAAACTTCACCGCACAAAACGACCAAGCCCAAAAAGTAGTGCAAGAAATGCAGGAACACGCCAAAGCACTGCTGAAGGCTTTGGGAACTTTTGAGAGCATGGAATACGTGCAATATCGTGAAATGAGCGCTGAAGTTGATCGACTCTGTGATCTGAATCTCAGAGATTTGGAAAGTATCTGTAACGCTCTCACAACCTTCTAATTTTTTTCAGAAAACCGTATATGTATAAGGACACTCAAATGCTCACCCGTACTGAATTAATGCTCCAAGGTGCTAAATCCGAACTCGGTACAGATGCCGAAGCCCTGCTAGAAAAAATTGCAATTTTTGAAAAACGCTTCCCTGGCGCTTACGAGAGTTTACGCGAAAAACTTTCAGAAAAGATAGATTTCGACTTAGATGATTTAATCAATCTCTTACAAACATTCTCAGAAATCACAGGATAAAAATAATGCAAATCACTGTAGAAAATCTCAACTGTCCTAACTGTGGCGAGTCTCACCAGGATATCGATAAGTGGGCGCTAGACCCGCATTTAACACATCTTTGCCTGCATTGTGGCGAATTGTTCAAGGGCAGTGTGCGCGGTGTCTCTCACCCACGCTTCGACAAAACGAAATGCCCACAAGATATAGTTTACGACCGGGGTTAACTCCTAAAATCCAAAGTCCGGGACACTAGCTGCTTACACTAATCCCGGACTCACATCGACTTCGCATCAGGAACACGGCACGAAATCTAAGGATATTTTACCACATATGTCTGCACAAAAAAGTCAACGATTTTCAATTAGCGGTCGCAACCTCCAATTTTTAAAAACAGTTGCTGCACAGATGGATGAAACAGACCTCTCAGCGGTTCTCTCATACTTATTAACAGATGTAAGATGCTTGGGTTGGAGAGTAGGGGAAAAGCCACAGCCGCAGCCACAGTCACAGCAAGCGCCAATCGGCTACAGTTTCGACCCTAGCACCTTTGAGCGGGTTGCACCCATCCCAGAACAGAATCAAAACGTTTCTGAAGACCCGATTATCAGTCGCCTCGCAGCACTTTTGGAGGAATTTTAATTATGTTACAAAGATTTTTGGACTGGACTAACGAAGTCAGCAATTCAATAACCTATCTAACAAGTTTAGAACGCGAAAAAGTTAGAGAAGACTTAGGTTTTATTTCTGATAATGAAAAAATTGTAATTCTCAAGCAGCAACTATACTGTGCAGCTAAAGCCAATCAATCTACTACCAATTTACATCGTGCTATCGATTGCTTACAACAGGGATTAGACGCTGAAATGCGAGAGAAAAATTCTTTCAATTCTCAATTATCTGGTATTACCAATAGTTTGATTTTAATAGCAATTATTGCAACAGGACTGAGTTACGCGGTTACTAAAAATTGTGGTAATTCTTCTTCACATCTTTGTAGAGATGCTCGTATAATTCCGGATGCAGTCAGTAATTACATTAAATAATCAAAGGCAGGAAAGACTGAACCTCAATCCTGCCCTAGTTCCACACCCACTAAAGACATAGAACAAGGAATATTATCTCATATGCCAGTCAAGAAAAAAGAACACGGTTCATTAACAGGCTCCAAGCGCTATGCAGCCGAAAAAGGAAAAACTGTAGAGGAACAGGGACAAGAAAACCATGCGAAGGCGATGGACAAGGTTAAAGCACGTTTCACCAAGCCTGCTGATGCTGTTAACGCCGTGGCTGATGGAGTCCGAAGTGTTGCTAATGGGGTAAAGACAGTTGAACGCGCTGCTAGAACAGTACGCCAAGCTGTAAATGGTGGCAGTAGTGTTGTAACCGATAACCATAAACAATCTCTTAGTAAAGCTTCTGAAATTGCATCTGAGTATGGGATTGCAGAAATTGAAATTAGCGATCTACTAGGAAACGATCCTTACTCTGCTGATGCTAATATCCCAGAAATGAAAGCGGTTGATGCTAACAGAGAAAAACTCAAAATACAACGTCAAAATAATGCGCTTGAGGTTCGGTTAGAGAAGATTAAACAGGGTAGAAAAGTTGTTTCGGTTGCTACAGAACAACGCCGCTTAATTGGCGATTTTGTTGACTTCTCCACTGTCGGTATTGAAACAGCAACCAGAGTAGTTAAGAACGAAATAGCTGATGTTAAATATCAGACTGAACAATCCAAATTAGAACAGACTGAAGAACTTTTTTATCAACAGCGTGTAGCTACCCAAGGCACAATGAATCTATCTCATGGCATTGAGGATGAATGGGCGCTTAAGTTCCAATTGCAAGGTACTAAAAACGACAGAATCAGACTCGATATTGAAGGCTCTCATCGTGATAACGACATCAAGAGAGAGGAAATGGAAGCGCGTTTAGTTGAATTTTAAACATTAATTAGGGGTGCAATTCCCCTTATAAATTATTAGGAACAATCATGAATATTTCACTTAAATCTGCATCACGCGGTCTTACTGTTGTGGCT
>JBPCQW010000160.1:0-14195 GCA_050997715.1 Hassallia sp. | reverse complement strand
TCGGCACATCTTCTGCGGGTAATTCTACACCCAAGTCGCCTCTAGCCACCATCACGCCATCACACAAAGCTAGAACCGCTTCCATTTGTTCGATCGCTTCGTGCTTTTCAATTTTGGCAATTACTGGTACTTGCTTACCCATGCTAGAAATTAGCTCTTTAATTTCTATCATGTCCTTGGGATTGCGGACAAAGGAAAGTGCTATCCAGTCTACACCTTGGTCTAGACCGAACATCAGATCCTCGCGGTCTTTGTCAGTCATCGCCTTAATTGAAAGGTAAACTCCGGGAAAGTTCACACCCTTGTTGTTAGAAAGTTTACCAGGCACGGTGATGCGACAATGCAAATCGCCTTTTTCGCGGTTAATTTCCTCCACGACCATTTCCACTCGTCCATCGTCAAGAAGGATTTTTGCGCCAACGGGGACTTCCTCCGCTAAATAATCGTAAGTGACGCAGCTTATATCTTGTGTGCCAATTATCGGGCGATTTGTCAAAGTAAAGCGATCGCCTTTTGCCACAACTATAGATCCATTCTCAAACTTACCCAAACGAATTTTGGGTCCTTGCAAGTCTTGGAGAATACCCACAGGCTGATTTAGTTCAAAGGCAATTTGCCGAATTAAGCGAATACTACGTTGATGATCGGCATGAGTACCATGTGAAAAGTTTAGCCGCAGCGTCGTTGCACCAGCTTCAATAATAGCCTTGAGCATTTCTGGGCTGCTGGTAGCAGGACCAATCGTAGCGACAATTTTTGTCCGGCGTAGAGAATCTCTTAGTTGCATATAAGCTGAATCTAGCGATCTATCCTGGGAGTCATACTAATTTAACTGGCGTTTGTTTTCCGTCGCTCCTATATCCAAGCAGTTAGGGAAGTGGACGAGTTGGGGGAGAGAGTATTAAATTTTGAATTTTTCTTATGCCTTTGTCCCCCTTGTCTCCTTGTCTCGTTGTCCCCCTTTAGGGTTTGTCACAGAATCATATCGTTATTCAGCTACAGATATCCTAAAATGGGGATAAATATTGCTACACAAAACTTTATTATTAATGAGTTTGTATCGTAGTAACTACAACATTTGATTAACAAGGAGTTAAAAATGGTAACGTCGGAGGCACAGAAGTCACTGACAGTCCCACCGAAGGAATTTTTAGTGCCTCCGGGTGATTTTAATCCCACGCTGCTAATGTTTTTAACGGCGGTGACAATGCTTGTTTTATCTAACTTCGGTTACTGGATGTGGGAATGGCAGCACTGGGTATGCTTTACTGTAAATACGATCGCTTTGCACATAGCCGGCACTGTAATTCACGATGCTTGTCATCAGTCTGCTCATCGGAACCGGGTAGTTAATGCCATTTTGGGACATGTCAGTGCCTTGATGCTCGTTTTTGCCTTTCCTGTGTTTACGCGGGTACATTTACAGCATCATGCTCATGTAAATGATCCAGAAAACGACCCAGACCATTATGTTTCTACTGGGGGACCGCTGTGGTTGCTTCCAGTCCGCTTTTTATACCATGAGGTATTTTTCTTTCAGCGGCAACTGTGGCGCAAAAATGAGCTGATGGAGTGGTTTCTCAGTCGCTTGTTTGTGGCAGTAATTTTCTATATCTCAGTTCAATACCACTTTTTGGGTTATATTCTCAATTTTTGGTTTATACCTTCGGCGGTAATTGGTTTAACACTGGGGCTGTTTTTTGATTATCTACCGCATCGTCCTCATCAAGAGCGCGATCGCTGGAAAAATGCCAGAGTTTACCCCAACCGAATTCTCAATCTCCTAATTATGGGGCAGAATTATCACCTAATTCATCATTTGTGGCCCTCTATTCCCTGGTATAATTATCAGCCCACATATTATATGATGAAACCCCTTTTAGATGAAAAAGGCTGTCATCAAACTTCCGGACTGTTACAAAAGAAAGACTTTTTCGAGTTCGTTTACGACATCTTTTTAGGAATTCGCTTTCATCACAAAAAAGTAGAATAATAAGTTAAGTAGAGACGTTCTGGGGGAACGTCTTTATTAAATATCCCAGTTCAAATCCAAAAAGAGTAAGCAGTTTATTTAGTATCTCTAAAACTTGAAGCTAGGTAAATTATGAAAAGAAAATTTAATATTCACCACCAGTTTGAGCAAAAGGCAACATTATTACTACGTAAATGAGTGTAAATAAACGCTTTGTTAGGTAGTAAGGGCTTCAGCCCTTAAAATCCTTAAAATCCTTGTTATGAGCGCTAAACCGCTCATTACCAAAGAGTATATTTTATGTTTAATTACGCCACTTACTTATCTCTAAAACACCCACAGGTAAATACTTTGTAGTAGTTCAAAAAGAGCAAAGACACGGTAATAAAAAATGAAAATTTGGATGTGGAGTGCCATTGGGCTTTTAGTTGTTAACTTCTTTGTAGTTGCAATTGTGGCATTTTTGATTCACAGAGATAGTACACAATTGAATAAAAATCAATCAGAAAGTCAACAAAACCAAGTATACACAAATGGGGTTTAAGAATTAGGCAAAATTAACGAAAAAGTCCTGATGGTTTAGGTTGGGAATTTTCCACTTGAGCAGGAGCAATTATCTGCAAAGACCAATAACTTACAAACATAAGAATTAAACCAGAAACGGCACCAATTAATAAGCCCATAAATAAAGCAGATTTATTAGGAAAAATAGAAATAGTAGTATTATTTGTATGATTGTTTAAAAAAAGTTCTGACACCTCATCTTCAAAAACTTCGTTAGAGTTATTTATAAATGGATCTATTTGAGGTTCAAATTCCAAGTTTTCAAATAATAAAGTCGCATCTGACTCATATACTGCTATATATAAATTTTGAAGTGGCAAAAGTGCTTCTAGTGCTTCTTTTGCCGACTTGTATCTATCTTTAAAGTGATAATGCACCATATTATTAATTACCGAGGCTAGCTCAGGATTAACCTGAGTTAGGTGTTGCCAAATTAGCTCACCGGTATTGCGATCTTCTGGTAATTGTATTGGATGTACCCCTGTTAAAGCTTGGATGGCAATTATGCCTAAAGCATAAATATCGCTATTAGGACGTGGTTTCCCTCGCTGTTGCTCGTGCGGCATGTAGCCCGGAGTGCCGATCGCGATTGTAGAATATTCTATAGGAATGAAGTTTTCTTGACCTTTAATCAATTGATTCCATATTGGTTTAACAGCACCAAAATCAATCAGGACTAATCGATTATCTTCCTTTCTTCTAATAATATTACTCGGCTTGATATCTCGATGAATCATTCCCTGGCTGTGAACAAAATTCAGGATATCCAAAACTTCTTGCAGTAGTTGAAAAACTTTTTTTTCCGACCATCGTTTACCAGGTATAAATTCCGCATTTAGGGGATGCCCTTCAATAAACTCTTGCACTAGGTATAATTCAAGATTGTCTTCAAAAGAAGTCAAAAGATGAGGAACTAAATCATAATTGTTCAGTTTTTTTAAAGCCTCTACTTCTCTAGTAAATATTCTTCTACGAATTTCTACCGGGATGTGACATTGACTGCTAGGTAAGAAATGTTTAATAATGCAGGTGGGATGGTCAGGCAGATGAGTATCTTGAGCCATGTAAGTTCGACAGAACAAACCTTCACTTAAAACTTGGACAACCTGGTAACGTTGTTTTAGTAACTGGCTTAACATGTTACGATCTACATAACGGTTGCATTAAGTAATTTTACTTAAATAAATTTATCTATAAAAATAATATATAGTTTTTATCTAAGAAGCTTTACGTAAATTACCTACAGTTGTATTTAAACTTCATAAAAAGTGTATCTAGCTTTTGCCAGAGGTTTGAAAAGTAGCTAAATTGAGCAGTGAACCGGAAACTGACATTAAATACTCATTTAATCCTGTCTATGACTAACTAAATTACAGGAATAAAAAAAAATGAAGAATACTACCAGAAAAAGTGTCCCACTAAGCAAAGATGCCCAACAAATGATCAGAGGTCTGATATTTGGTGAACTAATTACAATTGTAATAATTGGGGGACTGTGGTTGTGGCTAAGACCGCGCTTATTGGTGAACAATGGTACTTTTTCTACTTCTGGTCAAGGTGCAAATACTGCCTCTACTTCTGCTACTTCAACCTTTGAGACTGTTACTGATGTGCCAATTGGAGCATTTAAATACGGTGGAAGTACGACTTGGGCACCGATTAGGCAACTCGTAGATTCTTATATTCAAAACACTCGTCCGGAAGTACAACTGCAATACGTAGACCCTCCTAATGGTAGTCCTGGTTCTGGAGCCGGTATTAAAATGTTGCTCGATGGGAAATTAGATTTTGCTGAATCTTCCCGTCCCCTGACTGCCGAAGAGTATGCTCTAGCTAAACAGCGAGGCTTTACACTTAAGCAACGCGAAGTTGCTACTGATGGAGTAGCAGTAGTAGTTAACCAAGCACTTAAAATACCAGGCTTGACCGTTGAGCAGTTGCAGCAAATTTATTTAGGGCAAATTACTAACTGGAAGCAACTAAACGGATCAGACTTGCCGATTATTCCTTTGTCGCAGCAGCCAGAGAACGCAGACACAGTGTTATTCGACAAGCCAATAAAACAGGCGTTTGGTTCTAATGTTCGGTATGTGTATTCTACCACGGAAGCATTGCGCCGAGTCAGTAAAACTCCCGGTGCTGTATATTACGGTTCTGCGCGAGGTGTAGTACCTCAGTGTACGGTCAAGGCTTTACCCCTCGGTCGCGTGTCCACGGAGCTAATTTCTCCTTATCGTGAACCGTTGGTACCTTCAAATCAGTGTCCGCAAAAGCGCAACCAGGTTAACACCGAAGTTTTCAAGAACGGTAGTTATCCAATTACTAGTAAATTATTTGTAATTATTAAACAAAACAAGGGTCGAGAAGAGAAAGTTGGGGAAGCTTATACTAGACTTTTGCTGAGTGACCAAGGAAAAAAGGCGATCGCTCAAGCTGGCTTTATCCCCTAGTTCGTCGTAGTGAGCAGTTTACTGCTCATAACTTCGGTTTTAAGGACTAGAGCCGCTTACTACGTTTAGGAGCGTTTGCTTAATAAAACTTTATAATCAACTATACAAGTTAGGGCGAATTCCAGTCTGGACGCAAGCTAGCAGCGTGACGCAAATAGATATGGTGAATTGGCTCGGAGGGTGGGAGGTAGGCGTGAACTAGAAAACGGACGCAACGTTCCAAGCTACCTTCAACGTGCATTTGCTGCACATCTAACATTGCCACATTATCCCAACAAGCACGAGATCGTGCGATCGCCGCCGGAAAAATAGCATCCAAATCCTGTGTAACTGAGAAAGTCACACTAATCATGTCTGTTGGATGTAGGTGATTCCGTTTTTCCAGTTCATCTAACAGTTCTATAACCGCATCACGCATCGCCTCAACGGTATTTTCGGCAACAGTTGTTGCTCCGCGAATAGCCCGCATTCGCCACTCCACGCCAATTTCCTCCTTCATTAGTCATTAGTCAACAGTTAACAGTCAACAGTCAAGAGTTATTACACCTTTGACTTATGACTAATAACTTTTGACCATTTACGGTCGATACAACCACAAAGGCTGACCGCTGGTGGATATTTCAAATTCCATCCAATCAATCTTAGCCCTAAGTCCTGACGAAATTTGAGCGCTTCCTGGTAGCAAGCGACTTAATAACGGTTTAGGTTCTTCTAAGGTGTGAGTGAGTGTTTTTTCTGGATCAAGACCAACTAGTTCTGCTGTCCAACGTCGCGCATCTTCTTCTGTTCCCAGTCGGTCTACAACACCCAACTCTAAAGCTTGCTGTCCGGTAAAAATCCGACCATCGGCGAAACTTCTGACAGTTTCTTCGGCTAAATTTCTTCCTTCGGCTACTGTTTGCACAAACTGTTGGTAACTTGTGTCGATTAATTCTTGCAGGATGTTTTCTTCTGGTTCAGTCAGTTCCCGGTCGAATGACAAAATGTCTTTGTAGGGACCGGACTTGATTACTTTAAAGGAAACACCAATTTTTTCCAGCAAGCGTTCCAAATTGTTGCCACGCAAAATTACACCGATACTACCCGTAATTGTACCAGGGTTAGCAACGATGTGTTCGGCTCCTACACCGATATAGACACCGCCAGAAGCGGAAATATTACCAAAACTAGCGACAATTTTGATTTTTTCACGCAAACGCTTCAAGGCGCTGTAGATTTCTTGGGAATCTCCTACTGTACCACCAGGACTATCAATGCGTAGCAGCAATGCGGGGAACTTGCGTTCCTCTACAGTTTTTAGGGCTTCTAAAACACGTTTGCGAGTAGCACTGGCGATCGCTCCGGTAATTTCAATCCGAGCAATTTGTTTACGAAACTTGGACTTAAAAGGCCAAACCATGAGCAGTCAAAAACCTCGTTATAAATTTAATATAAAATGCAAGAGCGCGAATATGACTCGATGAATCTATATAAATAACAACGAGCAAGCCGCAGTGCTATCGGCATTTTAATTGAATTTTTGTGATTTATGCGTATCTTTACCAAAGGAGGGGGAAAGGGAAAAGGGAAAAGGAAGAAAAGAAGTTTTTGTTACCCTTTCCCCCTTCCCTTTTCCGATTCCCCTTCTTCATTTATTATCTTATCTCTTACCATCAACCTTCTGAGCCTTTCTGACAGCGTTTTGGCTAAGTGATGACTTTTAAATTAATATTTAAATAATAATTAATTTTTACCAATCCCCTTGTAGATAAGGATTAGCAGCTTTTTGAAGTTTTGTTTTATCTATTTTTTATAAGTTATGCAATTCATGAGCTTTGTAAACTCCTGTTTGCCGCACCTAAGAATCGCTTCGTAAAATTTGACACCTGTAGTAAACATAAGTGTCAAATAGCGCACCAACGAAACTACAAGTTAAACAAATTACAAATATTCCGCGTAAAGGAGTGCCACTACCAAAGGTTGCAAGAAAACGGATAATGGCGAGTGCGATCGCCCGACTCACATCTTGTACACCCGGAAAGTTACCGATGAGGGATAGAGAAAACAAACAAACGCCCACTAGAAATAAAGGAGCGACAAAACTAAAAATAATCGTCAGCAGCAGCGAGCGGAGAAAATTAGTAAAAATAGTCATCTTCGGACAGGCTCCGTGAGTGAATTGGTAAAAGCCATATACCTGTATGTCACTTTCTACAATAAGTGCGATCGCCCTCGCACAGAGAATATGTCAAAAATCTTAAGTTTTCATTAAAATAATTATTTACAACTTTTACTAGATGCTGTCTAGCATCGATAATACCGAAAATTCTTAAAACCCTCGACAAATAAAGCTTTCCATCAAAGATTGCCGTACTTAAGGGACTACTAAGCAACCTCAGACACGCTTAATATTCTGAGAGGAGCTTTAAGCTAAGTTAATATTCCGCCGAGGTGGAGGAGTGGGGGAGTGGAGGAGTTTGTCCTGACAACGCTCCCACGCTTCAACTAACCACTAACTAGAAATAACTGACTTTCGCTATTCTTAAGGCAGTTACCGAGTTAACTTGTAAACTTTGAGCAAGACTACATCCAAATTCAGCTTAGGAGTATGGAGTCAGCGATTGCTGGCGGCAATTCTTTTAGGTGGACAAGTATTAGTTCACCTAATTAGGGGCAAAATCCATCGGCGCAATACCTTAGAGCAAATGGCAGCGGTTGGACCAGATTCGCTCTTCATTGCTTTATTGACGGCTGTTTTTGTAGGTGCGGTGTTTACCATCCAGGTAGCGCGGGAGTTTATCAACTTTGGGGCAGGAAACGTCGTCGGTGGAGTGTTGGCGATCGCCTTAACAAGAGAGCTCTCACCTGTGCTGACAGCAGTGATTTTGGCGGGACGAGTCGGTTCGGCATTTGCAGCAGAAATCGGCACTATGCGCGTCACAGAACAAATTGATGCCCTGCTAATGTTAAAAACCGATCCGATTGATTATCTAGTAATTCCCCGCGTAATTGCTTGCGGCTTCATGCTGCCAATTTTAACTCTCCTGTCTTTAGTCACAGGGATGTTGGGAGGATTGATAGTTGTTACGAATATATACAACCTCTCGGAAACGGCATTTTTAGATTCAGCCCGTAACTTTCTCGGCATTTGGGATATTTGTAGCGCCTTAATTAAAGCAGGTTGCTTTGGAGTTTTAATCGCCGTCATTGGTTGCAGTTGGGGGATGACGACAACCGGCGGAGCCAAAGGTGTGGGACAATCAACCACAACAGCGGTTGTTACCGCTTTGTTGATGATATTTGTACTCAACTTCTTTCTTTCTTGGTTAATGTTTCAGGGAGCTGGCAAGGGATTAGTATAAAGGTTCTAATTGTCGGTTCTACCGGAGCATTAACTAGGACGCCTTGTGTCTCTCCGCCCTAGAATATGAATAATATCTACTAAATGAAAGCAGGATTTGAAACTGTGACCAGAACCTATGCTCAATACGCAGCATCAACCGTAGAACTTAAGCCTAGTTACAATATACCTGTAGTGTTGGTTATTGCTGCCATTCCTCTGATTTTGGTGCAACCGATACTCGGAGGTGCGATCGCCCTTTTTGGCTTGTTTCTCATGTTTCAAGCAGTAACCCTGCGTCTGCAATTTACCACCACAGACTTAGATATTTATAGAGGTGAAAAATTAATTCGCAGTTTTCCTTACCAGGAATGGCAAAATTGGCGTATCTTCTGGAATAAAGTTCCTATCTTGTTCTACTTTAAAGAAGTCAAAAGTATTCACTTTTTGCCGATTATATTTGACCCCAACACCCTAAAAACTTGTTTGGAAGAACGTTGTCCACGTATTTAGAGTCAAGAGTCCACAGTCCATATTTGATAGGGAAAAAGTCAATAGTCGATAGTCAACAAGTCTACAGTCTACAGTTCGTAGTCCGCAGTTCATAGTGAAAAAGTTAATATTTTAACTCCTAACTCCTGACGCGCGAAAAGCAACTTAATTCTAATATTTCACCAAAGCTATATATTGCACTATTGTTTATGAACCCTGAGGAATCTCAAACTCCAGAACCTATTAATGAGTCATTAATGGAAAAACAAGAACAAAGCCCTGTAGTTGAACATCCAGAAAACTCACCTGTTGAGTCGCTGGGTGAAAAAGCACAAAGTTACATATCCCCAACACAAGAAAACTTAACTTATTTGCAGCCATCTACAGATCCACAAGTGCAAATTCTGACTGTTGAGCCAACAGAAGATTCATCCGCTGAGGTATTAGAATTAAAAGCCCAAACTACCCCGCTAAAGTCAGAAATAGAAGCATCAAAAGATAATTCACTTATAGAGTCAGCAGCGCAACGAGTTACAGAGTTGCAACTTACTGAACAAGCGCTCAAAGAAGAAATAGCTAACTTACAAGTTTCTTACAAAACCCTTCAAGCGCAGGTGAGTGATACCCAAGTAACTATGGGAAAAGTAGTGCAAGAAGCTTTGACACAATTAGAACAACGCAAACAAGCACTGCAAATTTCTGTAGAACAGTTGGAAAGGCGTCAAGAACGCATCCGCAACGAAATGCGAACTACTTTTGCAGGTGCTTCTCAAGATTTGGCAATCCGTGTACAGGGTTTTAAAGACTATCTCACTGGTAGTTTACAAGATTTGGCATCAGCAGCAGAACAGTTGCAATTAATGCCGACTGTTAGAGAACGCGAAAGAGTACCTGTAAAAGAGACTAAATCAGTAGATATTGAGCCAGGAACGCCTCAATTTGCTCAACAACAGTTTCAAGATACGACAAAGCAAATTCGCCGCTTAATTGACCAATACCGCACCAAACCAGATTATTATGGACCTGCTTGGCAACTGCGCCGCACTTTTGAACCGGTACATGCCGAACGAGTTTCTAACTGGTTTTTCAGCCAAGGGGGACGCGGTGCTTTGCGGACGATGAATAGTCGCTTGCAAAATATCTTGATTTCCTCAGCGGTGATTTCGATATTACACAAACTGTATGGCGATCGCCTCCGCACTTTGGTATTAGCAAATACACCAGAGCGTTTAGGTGATTGGCGGCGCGGCTTGCAAGACTGCCTAGGAATCGGTCGCCCAGATTTTGGACCCGACAAAGGCGTAGTATTATTTGAGACAGCAGAGGCGCTAGCGCAAAAAGCCGATCGCTTGACAAAGGCAAATCAACTACCCTTAATCATAATTGACGATTCTGAGGAGCAAATTAGTTTAGGACTGCTACAATTTCCTCTTTGGTTAGCGTTTGCTCCTGACCCGAAAATGATGCGAAATCTTGATGATGACTATTAAGAGTTAGGAGTTAGGAGTTGGTACGACAACTAACAACCCACACCAACAACTAACAATTAACTCCTAATGCGTGAATTTTGAATGCGTGAATTTTGAATTTATATGGCTATTTGGTTGACTTTGTGTGGAGCGACTGTGATTGTAGCTTATCTGCTGGGTTCGTTTCCCACTGGTTACATCGCAGTCAAGCAGTTGAAAGGTATTGATATTCGCGCAGTTGGTTCTGGTTCAACTGGGGCAACTAATGTGTTAAGAACTTTAGGTAAAGTACCGGGAGCGATCGTTTTACTGATTGATGCTTTAAAGGGAGTATTAGCGTTAGCGATCGCTTACCTACTATTCAATTATGCCCCTTTACAAAACTTTATCCCACCAACGGTAGATGCAAATTTATGGCAGTCGTGGATTGTAACTTTAGTTGGGTTAGCAGCGATATTAGGACACAGTAAATCAATTTTTTTAGGGTTTACTGGTGGTAAGTCAGTTGCTATCAGTTTGGGTATTTTATTAGCGATGAATTGGCAGATTGGTTTAGCGACAGCGGGGGTATTTGCGGTTGTAATTGCGATATCGCGGATTGTATCTTTAAGTTCCATTTTGGGTGCTGTAGCTGTTCCAATTTTCATGACACTTTTGCATCAACCTTTACCTTACATTTTGTTTGCTGTAGCGGGTGGATTGTATGTTATTTTGCGACATCGCGCTAATGTTGAGCGTTTGCTTGCTGGTACTGAACCAAAAATCGGGCAAAAGGTGCAAGCGGAAGAAAGTTTGAATTCGCAAAGAACAACTTAAGGTATAGCTTTGCGTGAAATTGTAGCGTTTTGAAACGCAAAGGAGCGCTGAGTAAACGCAAAGGAACGCAGAGTTTTTAGTTTATTTAATTCATGACGAATTTGTGCAATTTTGCACTTAGGAGGATGCATATCATGGTTAGGGTAAGCATAGAAAAAGAACTTACTTTAGAAGAATTTCTGAAACTTCCTGAAGGTGATGTAAACTATGAGTTTGTTGATGGTTATGCAGTAGCAAAAGTGTCACCAAAATATTTTCATTCAACTTTGCAAAGAGCTTTATTAATCCTCTTACATATATGGTGCAAAGGTAAAGGTAGAGTTGGTTCAGAATGGGCAATTTTGTTAAAGCGTCAGGGTAAAGATTGGGCACCTTTACCCGATGTGACTTACATTTCTTATGAACGATTGCCCAAAAGCTGGAAACGTAATGAAGCTTGTCCAGCAATTCCAGAATTGGTAATTGAAATTATCTCTCCAGACCAAACAATGAAGGAATTTGAAGACAAAGCTAAGGATTATTTTGCGGCTGGAGTATCACGAGTTTGGATTGTAGATCCGGATGCGATAAATATTAAAGTGTTTTTCTCGGCTGACTCAAGTCAAGTTTATACAGATACTATGCCGATTGTTGATGCGCTGCTTCCTGGTTTGGAGTTAACAGTCCGGCAAGTTTTTGAAGAGGCAGAGTTAATTTGAAAGACTTCAGATCCCCGACTTCTTAGAGAAGTCGGGGATCTTGTTTCTGCGCGTTTGATGCGCGGACTGCTATAGATTACATGTTGCAAGTTTTGACATTAAAAAAGAGAACAACGCCTGCCTTTTCCACGCTATAATCCACACCCCACGAACCTGAAAGGGGGGTGCAATTGCTGCGGGAAGATGCCCAGAGGGTGCATCTAGATTAAAGGTAAGGTTATCATAATTCAGCCATTCGACGTTATTAAAAACATTTTTCTTTTCTTGATACCAGCCGATGGCATTGCCAAGCTTTTCGTAGTCTTTACCGACTCTTTCCCAAATGCGCTTTTGCACACTAAAGCCAAAGCGCTCATTGCTGTATTCTACCCAAAGTTGATCAATTGCACGTAAATCAATGCAGGGAAAGTTTTCGATAGATGTGTAATCAAGCGAACCTTCTTTTTCTCTTCCAGCAGCCTTTAACATAACAGCGAGAGTTTCTTCATCCGCTTGTTTCCACTGTTTTGCTGCTAGCAAATCTCGCAAGCGTGTGTAGTCTACATTCTTCTGAAAACTGAAGTCTCCAGGTAGTAAAGGCTCCGAAGTTGTATTTGAATTTTCCTCACCCAACAAGCTTTTCCTCAAAAGTTTAGGAGTTAGATGCTCTGGAATACTTGCCATTTGGATGGCATTACAACCAAATTTATAGGCAATTTCAACAGTTCTTCCAGCTAACAAAGCATCGTAAAAACCAACGGCAAATTCAATCGCGGCTTTATCACCGATCGCCTGACTCATGCCAATAACGTAATCTATATGTTGAGCGATCGCTTTGGCTTGATGTTCAGAATAGCAAGCATTGAGCAATACACACTCCACCTGATTTGCGAACAACTCAAATAATCCAGCTAGCGCTTGTGGTTCTACTAGCTTCTCTCGTCCTGTATCATCCTCAAAAACTAAACCCTCTTCTAAGCCATGTCCAGAAAAATGGACAATATGTGGCTCATAATCCAAGATAGCTCGACGAATATCTCTATAGCGCACTGCTTCCGCAGACTCTATAATAAATCGTTCGCGTTCTCTTGCTCGTCGTAACCCATCCTTGATTTCACGTATCTCCTCACCCAGACGCAGTGGTTTTGTACCCTTCGGATTTGCTGACAAAACCAAGATTTTTTTAACGGTAATTCCACTGTTCATGGGAGATATCTATTTTATATATAAAATTTCAGCCCGAAAATATTCCTTGTATTGTCTCAGTATATACTTACTTGATTTTATCTGGTTCGCTAATATGGTGCGTTACATTAGGTTAACGCACCCTACGAATTTACAAACAAGCTATAAAATCACCAAAAGCATCAACTTGATTCTTTCCGTTTAAAAGTTAGCTTAATTGCACTTTTACCTCCCGCTTTTGCACCGCTTCCTAATAACTTAACTTCTCCTTCACCGCTAATTTCTACCGATAATTCAATTTGATCTAATTGCATTTTAGAGTTTACCTTAGCTTGCGCTTCAGCTTGGCTAAACACCTTTCCCAAAACTTGCAAAAAGCGCGTCATTTCTTGCTCTAATTTTTCCGCGCTAACCTTAACCGCATCTCCTACCCCTCTGCTACCGCTATCTCTTTTAACATCTTCGTCCCAGTCCCCTCCTCTAGTAACCCCACCTCTGACACTCTCTTTAATTGCTATTTGAGGAGTATCATCAGTGACGATCCAGATTGTTTCTTCGTTCTGCATATACGTAAAATTTTCTCAGTGTTTCCGATATAACTACATATTGCAATGTGTGAATTTCGCCAAAAAAGCGATATTAACCATTAATTACCAATTGACTGAGACGTTTAAGTATTCTTAAAACGTCATATAAATCATTTCCAGGGTTGCGAATTGCAAACAACTTTGATGTTGCATACTGTAGAATTTCGTCTTGAACTAATTTGATGAAAATGAAACTACCACCTGTAGTAATCATACCAAAGCAAGGTTTTTCAGGATGAGGATTTGCTAGCATATAAGCGAGAATTTGCGCTAATCCTTCTTCTATAGAATAAGATGCTCTTTTGGATTCAATAACCATCACCCAAAATTGGTCTTTCAAAACTAAGGTGTCAATTCTACCTTTGATAATGACACCTTCATCTTCTGTGACAATATCAACGGATTCTTCTGATTTGACATAAAAAGGATTTAAGTAGAAGTCAGCGATAAATAAAATTGGATCGAGTACCGCCATTCTGACGATATCTTCTAGTACAGGTGGGTAATTAAGAAGATTGATAAAACCCGCTTTTACTTTATCTAAAAGTTGTTTGTCTAAATCAGTTATTTCTGGGAGATTATCTTGCCACTCGCGGAAAAAATCGTCATTTTCAACTAGCTGAATACCAAATCTATCGATTAAGTAGCGTAAGTTTATATCTTT
>JBPCQW010000101.1:0-6555 GCA_050997715.1 Hassallia sp. | reverse complement strand
GACTAGGGTCAGAAGACGGTAGAGCGCGTTAGTTGGAGTAGATGCTTTGGTGAACCAGCGACTACTAAACTTTAGACTACTTCCATCGCTCTTATTAGAGCCTCAGTAGTAGGGCTACTTAACTTGCACTAAATTTAACCAAATTACGGAAAATTCTCAATTTTTTCCCGAAAAACTTGACAACAAATCCCTTTTATGATGCGTTTTATATTTTTACTTGTCTTATTTTTCAGCTTCAAAAGTTCAACTGGCAAGGTTTTTGACATTTAAATGGTTAAACATAATAATTTAGTAAAGGGCGTTAATAAAACAATTTAATAAGAATTTTTCTCAAACAAAATTTTTGTCTAGTTCTTTTAAAACTAAGGCACAAAAAAGCCCCCAGTTATTGCTGCGAAGCGTAAACTAGGGGTTATTTAGTTGGCTTAACTATATTTGCGCTTCCGGTGCTTAAGACTTACTTAAAATTGGGTGGCAGAATTACTTTGTCAACTACATGCACAATGCCGTTGCTAGCGGGAATGTCAGCCTGAACGACTTTAGCACCGTTGACTGTGACTGTGTTGCTGGCACTATCAACTTTTACTGTCACAGGAGTACCCTCAACTGTTTTGACTTTTCCAGATGTTAGCTGGCTAGAGGTGACTTGCCCAGGTACAACATGATATCCCAAAAGCTTGACTAATTTTGATTTGTTTTCTGGCTGGAGGAGTTTGTCTACGGTACCTTTTGGTAATGCGGCAAAAGCTGCATCAGTAGGTGCAAATACTGTGTAAGGTCCTTTACCAGCTAGTTGTTCAGTTAAACCTGCGGCTTGTACTGCCTTTGTTAAAGTTGTAAATGAACCCTGACTGGCTGCTGTCTGTGCCAATTCTCCCAAATTTTGGTTTGCAGTTGTGCCTGCGGGTGTTGGTGAGGCAGAAGGAACGGTAGTTGCTGGAGTTTGGGCTGTTGTGGGGGGAAGGGTTGTCTGAGTTTCGGTAGCAGGAGGAACTGTTGAATTTTCGGCAACCGGCTGGTTGTTACAGGCAGACAGAGCAACAAGACTGCCTACACTAATTGCACTGAAGAATACTTTTGCTAAAATGCTGTTACTCTTTTTCATGGTCTGACCAAAAATCAAGATAAATTAATAACTATTTACAAATTGTAATAATTCTCATAAGTAATCCGTCAGCCTAGCGAGGTAGTTTTTCAAAACATCTAGACAATCTAACCAAAAGGGGTAGAAAAAAATAAGCATGAAAGTTGGTGCCAAATCTCTGCTTTACCCCTGCATTGCTCCGGATGGGAAAATAAGCATAGGGCTCACTGCTGCTTGCGTTTGGGTGTCTTGCTCTACAATATCCGGCAAGCAACTGACATCTTCGCTACTCGATTGTATTGATTATTGATAATTGCTAGATAAGATTTGCTAACAAATCTCAAATAACTCCGCTTTGGGGATAAATCGCGAATATTTGTATTATATTTGACTAAACTTGTTTAAGTAACTAATTTTAGGTCAAGTAAAATTTAGCATTAGTAGGCTGATTGAATTTGACCTTTTCTGCGTAGATATAAAACTCAAGTTAGAAAGGGAAAAATAAATCAAGAAAACTTTCCAGACTGTTTTTCCATTTGCCTGACTAAAACTTTGCAACACTCATTTGGGTGTAAATCCCAGAAGCAAGCCAGTAGACGATGTGTAAAGTTTTACATTTATTTATAAATAATTTTTAAACTAATGCTCCACGACATTTACGATATTGGCTTAGTCATACTCTCGGTGGCGATCGCCATGCTCACGGCTTATACTACACTCGACTTAGCCGCACTCCTTCACTCTCCCCTAAATTATCAGAACGGTAGCAGTGGTTGATATGACGAGCGATCGCTATGGGAATCGGCATTTGGGCAATGCATTTTATTGCGATGCTAGCGTTTTCCCTACCGATTACTATGGAGTATTACTGGTCAATAGTTGCAAAAATTGCAACATAAAGCCTGTTAGTTGGACAGTCTTTATGGGAACTATGTAGTTGTAGTTTGATTATTTTCCAGCAACCAGAATGTTCTCTTTATCTCGTCAAAGTGTAAATAGATTTTTTCTTTTATTTTTGTGCATCTTAGGAGTTGGATTAATCCAATTTACGCGACTGCAAAAACAGAACAGTAGCAATAAACTTACATCTTTGAAAATAGAAAGAGAATTTAATTCAGAAAATATGCGTCTTCGTTTCCTGAAAAAAATGCCAAGTTTTGGCTATAAAAACTTAATTGCCGATTGGATATATCTCGATTTTTTGCAATACTTTGGTGATGATGAAATTCGCGAAAAAACAGGTTACAGTCTCAGTCCAGAATATTTTGAAGTTATCCTGGGAAACGATCCGCGATTTTTAACAGCTTATATCAGTCTTTCTACTAGTACTTCGATGTATGCTGCTATGCCAAAAAGGTCTGTTGCATTAATGGATAAAAGTTTAAAATCACTATCTCCTTGGGTTCCTGAAAGGTCTTATTATGTGTGGCGTTATAAAGGAATTGATGAGTTATTATTTTTAGGTAATTCTTCATCTGCAAGACAATCTTTTGAAACTGCGGCAAACTGGGCAAATAATTATTCAGATGAAGAAAGTAAACAAGTTGTAAGTATTTCTCAAAAAACTGCTGGATTTCTCAGTTCTAATCCTGATAGTAAACAGGCTCAAATTGCTGCATGGGCAATGGTTTTGAATAATCATGTTGATGAGAAAACGCGGAAAATAGCGATTGGAGAAATCGAAGCTTTGGGGGGAAAGGTAATCAGCACTCCTCAAGGAAATCAAATTAAATTTACTCCGAAAGATTGAAAATTTGTTGATGATTAGTGGTTGGTTGTTGGTAGTTAGTTGTTATACCAATTATCTGTAATGTTACGCTTTATTTGCCCTGTGCCAAGCGCACGATACGCGAACATGCTATAAGCCTGGGACATTGTTACAAAGCCCGCAAGACATGGGCTTGTTAAGAACATTTGGACAGAGAATTGGTATTAGTTGCTAATATTAACTACTAACTACTAACTACTAACACTTGCTTTGTTTTGGTATAACGGCAAATTAATTGAGTCTCAAACCTTGGAGTTAGCAATTGACGATCCGGGGTTACTTTATGGAGCGACGGTTTTTACTACGTTGCGGGTTTATGACAAGCTGGATAGTAGTTTAACTAATTGGCAGTCACACTGCGATCGCCTGCAATTTAGTTTACAAACTTTTGGTTGGCAGCAACCAGACTGGAACCGTCTGCGTCAAGGGGCACAAGTTATCATAGCACACTTCCCTATTCTCAGAATTACTGTCTTTTCTGATGGACGGGAGTGGATAACTGGCAGATTATTAATGCCTGATTTGACTTATAAGCAAAAATATGGTGTTATATGCGCCCTTGCAATGCCGGAATATTATCGCAGTCTCCCGATTCACAAAACTGGAAATTATTTGAGTGCTTGGTTGGCAAAAAATAGCGCTCAAAAGTTGAATGCTCAAGAAGCGATTTTACTTTCGTCAGCGGGAGATTGGTTAGAAACGAGTACCGGCAATCTTTGGGGATGGCTTGATGGCTGTTGGTGGACGCCAAAAGAAGGAATTTTGCCAGGAATTTTGCGTGAGCAACTAATAAATTACCTTCACACTCAGCAGCAAGTGGTGAGAGAGGAACCTTGGACGCCAGAGTTAGTCAAAAAATTTGAAGCGATCGCCTACAGTAATTGTGTAGTCGAACTTATCCCCATCCACACCGTCATTCAGCCGACAGTCAAGCTAGAATATGATCCCAGGCATCGGATTTTTCAGCAATTGCGGCAACTTTTTCTAGCATGAGGGTGCGGAAATCTGATATACCTTAAGATAAGTTAACATAATTCTTATAATGCCCTCTCTTAACCGAGATGCTACGCGATGGCGCAAAGCGCCGGCTGGAAGCTAACGCACAAAAAGTATTGGAGGATTGACCGAGCGTGAATAAAAGATGGAGAAATGCGGGGCTGTACGCGCTGCTTTTTATTGTTGTCATAGCTTTAGGAACAGCATTCTTTGACAAACAACCGCAAAACAGAGAAACATGGCGTTACAGCCAGTTTATTAATGAAGTTGAAAACAATAACGTTGCAAAAGTCAGTTTAAGTGCAGATCGGTCTACGGCTCTTGTAAAGTCGAATCAAGGAACCCAGTTTATAGTCACCTTGGTCAACGATCCAGACCTGATTAACACTCTCAGCGCTAAAGGGATTGATATTTCTGTTTTGCCGCAAACCGATGAAGGATTTTGGTTTAAGGCACTCAGCAGCTTATTTTTCCCAGTATTGCTTTTAGTTGGCTTATTCTTTTTGCTGCGTCGTGCCCAAAATGGTCCCGGTAGCCAAGCAATGAACTTTGGTAAATCTAAAGCCAGAGTGCAAATGGAGCCGCAAACCCAAGTAACCTTTGGTGATGTTGCTGGTATCGACCAAGCAAAGTTGGAACTAAACGAAGTTGTAGACTTTCTGAAAAACGCCGATCGCTTTACCGCAGTTGGTGCAAAAATTCCTAAAGGTGTGCTGCTAGTTGGTCCTCCCGGTACAGGTAAAACCTTACTAGCTCGTGCTGTAGCGGGTGAAGCGGGTGTTCCCTTCTTCTCTATCTCTGGTTCCGAGTTCGTAGAAATGTTCGTGGGTGTAGGTGCATCCCGCGTGCGTGACTTGTTCGAGCAAGCTAAATCTAATGCTCCCTGTATCGTCTTCATCGATGAAATTGACGCTGTAGGTCGTCAACGGGGTGCCGGTTTAGGTGGTGGTAACGATGAGCGCGAACAAACCCTCAACCAGTTGCTGACCGAAATGGACGGCTTTGAGGGCAACACCGGCATTATCATTATTGCTGCTACCAACCGTCCTGATGTATTGGATGCAGCATTGTTGCGTCCCGGTCGTTTTGACCGTCAAGTTGTCGTGGATCGTCCTGATTATGCTGGACGCAGCGAAATTCTCAAAGTTCATGCTCGTGGCAAGACTTTGGCAAAAGATGTCGATTTGGATAAAATCGCTCGTCGTACCCCTGGTTTCACCGGTGCGGATTTGTCCAACTTGTTGAACGAAGCGGCAATTTTGGCAGCACGACGCAATTTGACAGAAATTTCAATGGACGAAATCAACGACGCGATTGACCGCGTTTTGGCTGGTCCTGAGAAGAAAGACCGAGTAATGAGCGAAAAGCGCAAAACTTTGGTAGCTTATCACGAAGCTGGTCACGCTTTAGTTGGTGCTTTGATGCCAGATTATGACCCAGTGCAAAAAATTAGCATTATTCCTCGCGGTCGTGCAGGTGGTTTAACTTGGTTTACCCCCAGCGAAGACCGGATGGACACTGGTTTATACAGCCGCTCTTATCTGGAAAATCAGATGGCAGTAGCTTTGGGTGGTCGAATTTCTGAAGAAATCATCTTTGGTGAAGAAGAAGTAACTACAGGTGCTTCTAACGATTTACAACAAGTAGCGCGTGTTGCTCGGCAGATGATCACAAGATTTGGAATGAGCGATCGCTTGGGTCCTGTTGCTCTTGGTCGTCAGCAAGGTAACATGTTCCTCGGTCGGGATATCATGTCAGAACGTGATTTCTCCGAAGAAACCGCTGCCGCAGTTGATGAAGAAGTCCGCAAGCTTGTGGATGTAGCTTATCTACGTGCTAAAGATGTCTTGGTTACCAACCGTCACATTCTCGACCTCATCGCGCAAATGCTCGTTGAGAAGGAAACTGTGGATGCTGATGAGTTGCAAGAAATCCTCGTGAACAACGATGTGAAAACCGCTGCGTTTGCGTAATTCAGAGACGCGATTAATCGCGTCTCTACAAGAGACTTTTTTACCGCATCTGATTTAGGTAAAACTTAACCCCTGCAAGATATTCTCGCGCTTGCAGGGGTTTTATGATCGCTCTTTTCTGTTCTTTGAGCAATTCGATCAACCGTTGCTTGTTACTGATAAAATGGTCTATTTGTACTAGTTTGCGGTGTATCCATCAGGCGATCGCGTTTTGTTCGGAGAGGGGTAGCTGATCTTCCAATGCCTTCCAATTTGAATGAAGAACGAACAAAAAAAACGTCTCCACCTGAGACTAAAAGCGCATAAAGTCGATTGCTTTCTACTAGCGTCTCAATTTGATTTCGCAGTTTAAATTTAGCAATAATCTCTTGTACGTTCTAACTAAAGCCATTTAAATAAGCTTGAAAATTTTCCTTAATTTGACTGAGAAAATTGAGCAAACTTTTAAAAGTAAATTGCGATGTATTGTAAAAAACATAACCCGATACTCTGGGAAGCTGTTGCGCTACACCGTTATCGCCAAATTTACCTGATTCCAATCGCTGATAAAGTTCCAAAACCTTATCCTTAGTCGGTTCTAGCAAACAATCCAAACGCCGAAGCACCGTCATCGGCAGAATTACATCTCGGTATTTTGCCCGCACATAGACATCTCTTAATACATCGTCTGCAATATTCCAAATAAAGTTAACAATACTGTTGTGTGTAGTGTGATTCATCTATCAATTTTGGAT
>JBPCQW010000084.1:0-4298 GCA_050997715.1 Hassallia sp. | reverse complement strand
GTATTTCAAGCATGGGGGAATACACCAGACCAATTCGCAGAAGGCAAACCTGGAGATGCATTACTTCACGCTGCTGCTGCATGGTCAGCATCAAAAGGTGAAAACCTAGAGTATGAAAAACAAATCGCTTATGGCGTTGGTTTACCGACCGTTGCAGATATTAAAAACAACAATCCTAGAGGAATACCTCATACTAATAATAACATAAAATGGCATTACACAGTAAATAGTCCAGGCTATGAAGTCATAGTACTCGACACTCGCACTTGGCGCGAATTTCCGGGAAAAGATTTTGATTTTCCAGCACTTTTGGGTGCTAAAGGTTGCGATGAGCAAATATCAAAAGTAGCTCCTAATACAAAAGTAACTTTTTTGATATCCCCTGGTCCAGTTATTGGTGTACCATTTCTAGAAGAAATACAAAAGACAGTTAAAAGTGTATCTGAGCAACTGGGTACTGTAGCTTGGGGTTTTGACCCAGAAGCTTGGAGTTTAGAAGAAGCTGCATTTGAAAGGTTATTTGCATCTCTAACTTTACGCGCATTACCAGCACAAAAAAGTCGAGTAATTATCTTATCTGGTGATGTTCATTACAGTTTTGGCGCTCGCTTGCAATATTCAGCAACACGTCCATTTCAAAGCTTAGAAAAAGTTGATACTGAGCTTGTAGTCGCTCAATTTACTAGCAGTTCTTTAAAAAACGAAGTTAAGGGAATCGGTGGTAGCCATTCTTTGCATACTAAAGGCTTTTTCCCTATAGAATTTATTAAGAATTTACCAACTTCTAAGATTATCGGTTGGGAAAATAAAGGTGGTAAGGACTTAGAAATTGGTATTTCATATACGATAATGGATAATACTCTTCAATCTGTTCCTTGGAGAGTTAAAGGTAGTCCTACCCAAATTAATTTACTTAAAGAGCGCATTTGGCATACAGCATTACAAATTACAGAAAAACCTGAATGGTTATATCGAATTGATTTTTTGTTAGCTAAATTTGAAGAATTCACTGAGCCGGCAGGTTCACATCCTGTTAAACTGATATCTATAATAGCTCCTTTGCCTGGACAAGCACGCAAGGAATTTTTAGAGAAATATTTAGCGATCGCCAAAAATGATCGTGATTTTCGCGGCAAGTGGGGACACGGTAAACAAATTGTCGGAGTTAACAATATTGGTGAAATTACTTTTGAGTTTATTGATGGTAAAGAAATAGCTGTGCAAACTCTTTGGTGGAGATTAGAAAGTTGGGAAAAACACAAGCTTTTAGAACCTTTCCCTTTAACTAGATGTGAAGTATCTTTGCTTTTTGATGACAAAGATTACCCAATGGCTGATATTTTGAATGAAAGATTCACTCTCGAAAATTTCTTTGAAGAACCGTTTTGATTAGTTGCCTAAATAGTAGCTTTGCAGCTTCAAGTCGCTTTTCACCGCAATTAGATGCGGTAAATATTGATAAATAAAGTAACTTTTTATACCTATTGTTTTGCAAATTTAAATTGATTTTGATTGTCAAGCCAGTCTGGGTATGACTTAATCTCTATTTGTTTAATGTATAAAAATATTTAAATATGAGAATTTTACTGGTATCAACGCATTTGTAATCTTTCTTAACAAAAAAGTATAGTCAACTCATACTCATATCGACTATGATTTGATCAAGATAAAAAACTCCAGTCTGCAAAGCCTTGTTATCGGTAGGCACAGCTAGGGAACGAGATACGAAAAATTACAACAAAAAATAAGGAGAATTAAATGAACTTTACTCGTTTTGAACACATTAACCTTGCTTGCAAAGATATTGACGCAACCAAAAAGTTTTATCAAAGCATCTTTCCTGATTGGTATGTGCGTGTTGAAGGTGTATTTGACGGTAATCGCTGGATGCATTTTGGCAATGATCAATTTTATCTTTCCCTCAACGATCATCCTGAGTTAAAGCATGTGCATACAGCTTACGAAAATATCGGTATCAATCATGTAGGCTTTACGATTAAAGATGGGGAAGCGATGAAAAAACAGCTTGAAAGTGAAGGCATTGAATATTACCCAATGACTGCACCAGAAACGAAGCACAGAATTTACGTTAACGATCCAGATGGGAATGAGATTGAGTTAGTTGAATATAACTCGGAGTATGCATTGAGATAATTTTAAGTTAGGAGAAAGTTAATGAGTATAATAACAAAGAAAGTTGCAGTAGTTACTGGTGGAAATCGCGGTTTAGGATTTGAAGCTTCTCGTCAGTTAGCTAAACTTCAGTATCAGGTAATTCTCACGAGTCGAGATGAAGCAAAAGGTAAAGCTGCGGCTGATAAGTTGCAAGCTGAGGGTTTGGATGTGACATTTCATCCTCTTGATGTGACTAGTGATGAAAGTAGTTATAAATTAGCTGAATTCATTTCTCAGCAGTTTGGAAAACTTGATGTTTTGGTGAATAATGCGGGTATATATATTGATGACAAAGCTGATAATAGCAGTGTTTTTGATGTGAAAATTGACACTGTGCAGCAAACGATCGCAACGAATGTTTACGGTGTTTTGCGAGTGACTCAAGCGTTAATTGGGTTGATGAAGAAACAGAATTATGGAAGGATAGTTAATGTTTCTTCTGGGATGGGCCAACTTCATGATATGGGTGGTGGTTCCACCGGATATCGGCTTTCCAAAACTGCTGTGAATGCCTTAACGCGGATTTTTGCAAGCGAATTACAAGGCACAAATATCTTAGTTAATTCTGTTTGCCCTGGTTGGGTAAAAACCGATATGGGTGGTGAAAATGCAACTAGAACTCCTGAACAAGGAGTTGATACAATTGTTTGGCTAGCGACTCTTGCTGATGGAGGTGCGACGGGTGGATTTTTCCGGGATAAAAAAGCAATTGATTGGTAATAAAAAGACGCGATTAATCGCGTCTCTACTTTAATATTATTTGTCCTTTTTCTGTTTATCCTGCAAACTACTAGCTTGTTTCAGTACTGGGATGCACTGGTTAATCATCCACATCAAAACCTCGATTGGTGAGTCTCCCTGGTGAATGCGGTTTTCGGCTTGGATGCCAATTAGTGTTGTTTGCACAATTAGCAAGAAAGCGATCGCTCTTTGACTTGTACTTTTACCAGGTTTTTTCGCTGACATCTCAATTCACCTTGTTTTTAGGCTGACAAGGTGAATTATTTTTTTGGGTGTTTCCCCAGACACATCCCCCACGCAGTGTCTATAATGCTTGTATCGTCAGGTTTTGCGGCTTGGGGAAGCTTGTTTGTTTGGGTAAGTCAGATTTCTTAAGATTTTCTTGATATTTAACTGATGCCGAGGAATATTCGTTGGGATAAATTAACTTTAGGGAATGTACTAAGTCTGGTAGAAGCACTGCTGCAACTGTCGGAACAGCAAGAGTGTGAGTCAAAACTTCCACTTTGCGTTGTCTGGGAAGCTGATAAGCTGCGAATCACAGGATATGAAACCAAAAAGACAACAGGAAACAGAACCAAAACAACTGAAGTTGGTACAAAGCTGGAATATTTACTCAACCAGATTAAAAATGCTGGCAAAACTGTAAAACTTCCCCAGCTAAAAGCGGAATCTAACGTCAGTCACAAAGAGAGAGAATCGAATCAGGTTCAAGCTGCACTCGACTGCTTGAAAGAGTTGGGAGTGCGAGAAGACGAAAAAGCCGCAAAGAATCAAGGCTATTGGAAATTTATTCTCAGGTTGAAATATCAGACAGCAACAAGAGAAGAAAATCTAGAGGTGGTTAAGCAGAAGTGGAAGCAACACCCAAAGACAAATTCTTCAACAGTATCTCAGATACAAACAGCAGATAAAAGCTTCGATTGGCAAGAAATCTGCCGCACCATGCTGGAAAAACACAAGCGTCTCACCACAAATCAGTTGCTGTTTGCTGATGATGAGATGAAATTTGAGCTAGAGGCAATTCATGTACCTTTAGCATTGGTGGAGCGTACCAAACCGAAGAAGTGCAGCGACGATATTTTACCAGAACAAGGTTCGCGACTTTACGAACCGAGTTATGAAGAGAAGCAGCGATTTGAACATCAGGCTTTTTTAGGGCAAGTTATCCGTGATGGTGTTGGTAAAACGCAAGGACACCGCATTGCTTTGATTGGGGAACCGGGTGCGGGAAAAACTACTCAGTTGCAAACTATAGCTTTTTGGATATTAAACAACAATCTGGGTTTACCAATTTGGATTTCTTTGGCCGACTTGCAAGGACGGAGTGTAGAAAATTATCTGTTGCAAGATTGGCTGAAGAATGCTTTAGAAGTGGTGCG
>JBPCQW010000602.1:0-15850 GCA_050997715.1 Hassallia sp. | reverse complement strand
TTCTGATGTCCTACCAAAGGTCGCAGCAACTTACCATCACGTCCCCAAAGATACACTGTTTGGTCGTCACTAGCAGAAGCAATTGTCTGACCATCCGGACTAAATTTGACACTGATGACAGCTTTGCCATGTTTCTCCAAACGGTTGAGTTGTTGAGTATTAGAAAGTGCATGTCCTAAAGAACTTACTGTTTGAAATTGCATATCTTTTGGAGCGCTAATAATTTGCTTTAGCTGCTTACCTGCTTTGACACTAGCAATTAGTGCATCAAGCGGTTGATTGGATAAAAACTTAGCTTCCGATGATGAATTTAATGCTCCGATTTCTCTTATTTGAGCCGTTCGACTTTGGAAATAAGCTAAACCAGCAAAACTCGAAGCTGCTATTCCTAAAAATGAGAGTGCAACAACGGCTCTTTGAGCTTGTCGAAGTCTTCTTTTTTCTTGATATTGTTGGCGTTTTCTTTCTGCTAAACAAGCTTCAATAAATTGTTGAACATCCGCAGAAAGTTCATCAGTATATTTAATGTAAATATCTTCCGCTTCTGCTAATCGCACACCCTGCAACAAAAAATCAGATTGCTGACCACTTTGCAACCATAATTGTGCAGCTTGCTCAATTTGACGTTGCGATCGCAACCTACTACGATTTTCCTCCAACCACCAGCGCAAAGTTGACCAATGGCGAATTAGAATTTCATGGGCAACCTCTACCGTCACTGCCGGGGGGAGTGGGAGATGGGGAGATGGGGAGATGGGGAGAAAGAATTGTCCCCTTGTCTTCTCATCCCCTTGTCTCCCTTGTCCCCCTTGTTCCCTTGTCCTCCCATCCCCCCCTCCCCCTCTCCCCCCCTCTTCCTCTTCCTCCAAGTTCATCACAATTAACTTGGCAGCAGTTAACGCTTGCAAAGTTCTTTCCACCAAAGCAGCTGGATATTTTTTCACAATCAACTCTGATTTGTGTATCCGACGCCGAGTATCTTCTGTACCCTCCCCTAACTGCGTCAAACAGAGAAAAATCCATTTAGCACATTCTTGCGCTTGGGGATCTAAACTTTCATAAACAGCCTGAGACGATCGCTCTAATGCTCCTTTAATTCCACCTAGTTCATCTTGATACGCTTGCAAAGTCAACTCACCTCTAGAGCGATGTTGCCACAATTGCTCTAAAACAAATTCCAGCAAAGGTAAATCCCCAACCGAGTGGTTTAACTCCCGCAGTAAAACTTCTACCAGTTCTGGTTCTAGTCTTAACCCTACTTGTTGAGCCGGGTTAACAATCACCCGTCGGTAATCGTCTAAACTTAGACACGGTGGAACTAATACACTCGATTGTAAAAGTTCAGCCAGTCTCGGTACTTCCAAACAAGATGTAATAAAGTCCGCTCGTAAAGTAATAATTAACTTAAAACGGTCTTTCGCATATTCCGCAGCCCCCAGCACCAATTCTAAAAAGCGCTCTCTGTCCGTAGTTGAGGCAAGAGTAAATAATTCCTCAAATTGGTCTATCACCAAAACTATCATAGGTTCCGGTCGGTTACGCAGCCAGTAGACGAAACTTTCTACACCTTGGTGTAAGATTCCCTCTAGGAGGAGATGGGGAGGGGGAGAGGGGGGGATGGGGGAGGACAAGGAGGACAAGGGAGAGGGGGAGGACAAGGAAGATATAGAAATTTCTTCCTTATCTTCTTGTCCCCCTTGTCCCCCTTGTCCCTTCCTCTCTCCCCCCAGCCGTTGCGCCAAAACCTCTATAGGATTAGCACCTGGGCGCAAAGTTTTAATTAGCCACTGTTGGCTGCTGGGGATTTGTTTACCCAGTCGCAATTGGGGAATAACCCCGGCTTGGACAACTGAAGATTTACCGCTACCAGAAGCACCGACGAGGGCAAGAAATGAGCGATCGCGCAATTGATGAATTAACTGCTGAGTTAAGCTTTCACGCCCATAAAAATATTGGGCATCATTCTCAGAAAAAGCACTTAAACCCATGTAAGGACAAATACCTAAATCCAAACCTGCTTTTTGTTCTCGTCCTTGCATATAAGTTTTTTCTCTTAATATTTCGATGATCCCTTGTGTACCGGAAAGCCAGACATAGAAGGGAATATTGCTCCCAGCTAATTGTAATTGCAATTGAGCGATCGCCCCAGCCGCAGATAATCCGTCTGCTTCCCCTGCTGCTGTTAAAGTATCAAATAAAGTTTGGGCGAATTTTTCCGTTGCCGACGCTGGAGAAGCACAAGCAATTATACACTGTCCCTCTTGGGAGTCAATTTGCAAATCTTCTACCCAATCTTGTAGAGATGCAGCAGAACCAGGACAATCGAGGATGATAATCTGTTTAGCATTACAATGACGTAATTGTTGTTTCAACCACGATCGCTTGATGCGGATATCTTCTCCCAGCACCAAACCATCAATAGCTTCAGTTTCCTCAATGCGGAAGCGCAGATAAAGTAAAATAGTTCTTGATTCAGGGGAGTGTAAAAGACGAGCGATCGATGAACGCACATCATCAGCAGTAGCTTTTGTGGCTTGCAAATATTCCAAGTTAAAACCGCCAACATTACCCAAAAACTTGCTAATATCTAAAGTTATCGTACTTCCTGATAATCCCTCTACAACTATCCCCAATCGGCGATGCACATCATCATCAGCTTTCTCTTGCCTAGCTCCTAAAATCAGTTCCCCAACTCCTTCCACAATTCGTTTAGGAGTTTGTAAAGGATATTCTCGCTCAAGCTGAGTGTCTCCTTTGCCTTTTTTCTGCTGATTAATTAATCGTAATTGTTGATTAGTTTTATCAATATATTGCAACGTTTGATGATAAACGTAGCGATAAAGTCCATCAGCATAAATTATCCCCTTTGAATCTGCTGCTTCACCATTTAACCCGCGTATTAAATAATAACTAAAAACTCCATGTCCTAATTCGGGAAATTCCCAAGATTGCTGATTATTATCGCAAGAAAGCAAAGCATAAAAACCTTTACTTTTTGCAGCAGAACGCTGTAATACCTCTAATAATTGCGTTGTCGGATTTAATAACGGTTCTCTGGTTGTACCCCTCAGCGTCATTCCACCGCTATGACAAGCATCCAGCCAAACTAACTGATTCTGCGCTGGACAATTATTTAATAATTGTAATAGTTCTTGTAATTTTAAACCTGTATTTTTTAAGTTTGATTTTTGCGTATCTGCTAAACATAAAAATGCTTCCTGAGAATTGGGTTCTAGCATTCCGTGCCCGGAGAAATAAAGTAAAACCATATCCTGCGGTTTAGCAGCAGCCGTTATTTCTTGAAGACTAACGCGCACATTCTCCAAAGAAGGTGGTAAAGAAGCAAAATCGTGGTGAATTTTCACCTCTTTTTGCGGAAATTGTCTGGTAGCACCAGTCAAAGCATCCGCTAAACCCTGACAATCGACAGATGAATAATTTAGCGTCGGGAGTCCTTTATCTTGATATTTATTGACTCCCACAAGCATTAACCACAGCTTGCTTGTATCTGTTTTTTTAATTTGATTTGAGCGACTAGTACCAACACCGATTGGACACATATTTAACAAAGTGGATTTAAATCTTAATATTTACTAAGTTGTGAATTGGGAATTGGGCATTGGGCATCGGGCATGGAAAGAATCTCTTATACAATCATGCCAAATCTCACGGGATGCAAATAACCTTTTACTCATGCCTAATTCCTAATTCCCAATGCCCAATGCCCCATGCCCATTGCCCAATTTTCAAAATTTCTAAATATTTAACTTAAAGCCGAAACATGATTCTCATTGGTTGTAGTAAAGTTTGTGCAGGCGTCTTTTAACGCTTGCACTCCTTGCATAGGTCGAGTTTTTGTGTTTTATGCATCCAAGACAAAGTATTATTTCCATATTTTCAACTTTTGTGCAATTTAATGGCGATCGCTTTCACAGTTGGGCGACGGATAGTAAACTGCGTCGCAGTATCCAAAGTTGTGTAAACAAAACGCCACAAGAAACTTCAGAGAATTTTTGGGTACTTTATTGGTATAATCATATCCCTGATAAGGGGGTAGAGAAACTTGCCAGAGAACATCTGATTGGTTATTTACAAGAAGCCTGCTATTGGACATCTCAAAAAACATCTGCTAGTTTTAGCAGTACTCAATATAAGTTACCAGACTGTTTTCAAATGGCGATCGCTTCTGTCGATAAAGTCCTCAAAGGTTTTAATCCTAACCAAGGCTTTATCTTAAAAAACTATGCCAGCGTCATCTTTGGTAGCGTCATCCGTGAAACTTTGCGTCAACGCGGCGAAATTGATATCTGTACAGAATGGGGAATGTTGCGGAAAATTAGTCAAAAGCGTTTGGTAGAGTCTTTGCAAAATGCTGGCTTATCTCCAGAGACTGTTACGGCTTACGTCCTCGCTTGGAATTGTTTTAAAACGCTTTATGTCCCAAAGCAGCCTCAGGCAACGCGGCAACTTGCCCGCCCAGACAATGATACATGGAGTGCGATCGCTCAAGCTTATAATTCCCAAAGTAACCAAAAAGTAACTTCGCAAATTTTGGAAACTTGGCTGCTCAGTTGTGCCAAACATGCGCGAAACTATCTTTATCCACCTTCGGCATCGATTAATGTTTCCCCCGCAGGTCAAGATACAAACGAGTGGATAGATAATCTCGCCGGAGAGGTAGAATCAGTACTTACCCAAATTATTACTCAACAAGAAGAACAAACCAGAATTTCTCAGCAATCTGAGATTAACAAAATTTTAGGCGTCGCAGTTGCCGAACTAGAACCAGAAGCACAACAAATTTTGCAACTATATTATAGTCAGGGGTTGACTCAGCAGCAAATTGCCAAAGAACTAGTTTTGCAGCAATATACTGTCTCGCGACGACTCACAAAAGCTAGAGAAACTTTACTGCGAAATTTAGCTAAGTGGAGTAGTGAGAAGCTGCATATTTCTGTCACCTCAGACCTACTCAAAAATATGAGTACAGTAATGGAGGAATGGCTGCAAGCTTACTACAGCGTATCTCCTTATTAAACCTCTTGGACTTATTTGGGAAAAGGGAAAGGGGTAAGGGTTCATAAGGAAGTATCAAAATTTCTCTTCTCTAATCCCTAGTCCCTAGTCCCCAGTCTCCAGTCCAAGCGTCCCTAAAAGAGTTCCCGGAGTAATTTTCATGACTGCTAACGCTGCCTTATTTACTTTTGCATCCCCAACAGATTTGATTTTAGAAATACCCGCCAACGTCCAAAATCAGGCGTATCTTCACAGTCAATCTTTTTCTCATCCTAGTTCTGGTTATCAAGCTTATTTAAATGAGCTTTGCTTGAATGTCGTTTTGCCGTGGCTGCAAGAGGATTTTGCACCCCAAGCAAAAGTATCGCCGAGTATCAATGCTTTAGCAAGTTTTTGGGAACTAATGAATGGGACTGCAATTGTATCAGACGGCACTCGATTTATTTTGGTTCCCAGCGAGGCGATGGATTTAAGTGAATTGCGAGTAGCGCAAGAATGGGTAGATATATCTAGTTTAGCTGGTGATTATTATTTAGCAGTGCAAGTAGAACCGGATGAAGCTTATGTGCGGGTTTGGGGCTATTGTAGTTATGAACAACTGAAAAATCAAGCAAGTTATGATGCAAGCGATCGCACTTATTCCCTTGATGCTATTGATATTATTAACGACATCAACGTTTTAACTGTAGCGCGACAACTTTGTCCCCAAGAAATTACACCTAGGGCTATCCCACAATTAGCAACCTTACCACAAGAACAAGCACAAAATTTAATTGCTCGTTTAGCAAACCCAGAAATAATCACACCTAGACTAGCTATCCCTTTTCAACTTTGGAGAGCCTTAATTGAACATGGTGGTTGGCGACAAAGCTTATATCAACGCCGATTGGGATTACCAGAACAGTGGTCAGTTATCCAATGGTTACAAAGTGGTGTTTCTCAACTTGCAGAAAACATCGGCTGGGGAAGCTTGAATCTGCAACTTAGCACCGCCGGTGCGCGGAGTGTCGAAGAAACACAACCACAGACAATTCTTTCTCGACAGTTGGCGATCGCTGGTCAAACCTACGATCTGCGTATTATACCACAAAACCAAGGAGAATCAACAATTTGGCGCTTTGAATTGCGTAACGCTGCCGTAGGTGCAGCCATTCCCGGTGGATTTAAACTCAGACTACTCACCGAAGATTTACAAAGCTTCCCCAACAACGAAGATATAGCCATAACAGCCGTAGAGCAACTCTTTGTAGAAGTAGCGCTAGAATCAGGTGAAGGTATAGTTTGGGAAATAGAACCCAAAAGCGAAAACTACGACCGAGAAATATTAAGATTTTAAAGAAGCAGTTAGGAGGCACGGAGTCATAATTCAGTAGTCAGAATAAAGAAAAGGGGATTTTGGCTGATTAGTAAAGCAGTGCGTTGGGCTGAACAATCGATAATACAAGCCTCACCTTTATATGTGGGCGAAACTCTATTTTATAAATGAGTAAGTTTATTCTAACTCCAAACTCCTAACTCCTAACTCCTTTCATATATGATACGGTGGAGAATTATTGCGTAAATCCACCAAAACATAAAAAGTCATGAGAGGAAAAACCAAACAACAAATCCGTGTATGGGCGATGTTGTGTCATTTCTCAGCTTTACTAGCGTGGATACTATTGATTTTAGTAGTAATTATCGGCATTCCTTTGTATCTACCGTTGAATGTTTTAGCACCATTGATTATTTGGCGAATAAAAAAAACACAATATACGTGGGTTGACTTTCAAGGCAAAGAATCTTTAAATTTTCAACTTTCACTGACATTTTATGTTTTAATCCTCGTAATTATATCATTGCTGCTAGTGTTTACAGGATTTGCTCTTGCTATGACCAGTAATGGCACAGCAAATTATATAGAGATAATTTTTCGCACATTACTAACTGGGTGTAGTGCGATCGTTGTATTCATGCTTTTATTACAATCATTTGTAGTCAGTTGTGCTGCTATCAAAGCTTATAGAGGAGAGTATTATCGTTATCCGTTCACAATTAGATTTTTGATATAGCAAAAAAATCCGGTTTCTGAAAGCTTAAAAATTATACGATATTTTAGGTAAATCTATGGCTTCGGGATGGCAAATGAATCAGGGTGTGATTAACGTTGCAGTGGTGGGTACAGGATTTGGGCAAAAAGTCCACATTCCCGGATTTCAAGCGCATCCTCGTACCCAGGTAGTTGCAGTATATAACCAAGACATAGAAAAAGCTAAAGCGATCGCCCAAACTCATCATATCCCCCACGCCTGCGATACAATTGCAGACATTGTTGCCTTAAATGAAGTCCAAGCTGTTAGCATTTCCACACCGCCATTTATGCATTATGAAATGGCAAAAACAGTACTCCAAGCCGGGAAACATTTATTATTAGAAAAACCTACTACCTTAAATGCAGCCGAAGCAAAAGAACTTTATCAGTTAGCCAATCAAAAAGACGTTATTGCAACAGTAGATTTTGAATTTCGCTTCGTACCTGGGTGGCAATTATTATCTGAACTATTATCACAAGATTACGTCGGTGTCAAACGTTTAATTAGAATTGATTGGTTAGGTGCTTCCAGGGCTGATGCTTCGCGTCCTTGGAATTGGTACTCTCAGAAAGACCAAGGAGGTGGCGTTTTAGGGTCTTTAGGTTCCCATGCCTTTGATTACATTTACTGGCTATTTGGAACGGTACGCAGATTAAACGCTCATTTCAGTACCGCTATTCCCACACGAGTTGACCCCTATACTGGAGAATCAAAATTAGTAGACAGCGATGACACCTGTATGTTAATGCTGGAATTAGCGGATGGAACACCTTGTCAACTTTGTATCAGTGCAGTAGTTCATGCACCGCGTCCGCATTGGGTGGAAGTGTATGGCAATAAGGGTACATTAGTTTTGGGAAGCGAAAATCAAAAAGATTACATACATGGATTTCGAGTTAAAGGTTCGCAAGCAGGTTTACCGCTGACGGAAATAGAAATTCCCAATCGCTTGACTTTTGCCAAAAACTATGCAGATGGGCGAATCTCTGCGTTTATTCGCGTAATTGAGCAATGGGTGCAAGGAATTGATCGAGGTGAGGTCATTGTACCATCGTTGCGAGAAGGAGTTTATTCTCAGTTATTGATGGATTTAGCTCATCAATCGAATGTAAGAAAAAGTTGGGTAGATGTACCTGATTTAGAAGCATTTTTAGATGATTAGGTCAACTTTTTTAGCGAATTTAAAAAAATCCCGGCGTTGCATATTTCTGGGATGATGAATGCAATATACGTCAAAATTCAACATATTGTAGAGACGTTTCTTTCGTAACGTCTCTACGATTTTGTTTGCTACCTTATAGTTTCAATACACTAATCTCATTTTTCAAAGTTACCTTGACAGACTAGCTGCGGGTTTTGAACGCTGCTGGTAAAAGCCAAGAACTTTTTTGACATAATCACCTGTAAAGCCAGTATTGCAGCCTGTATAGTTGCCAGTCATCCACCAACAGGCAACACCACGGACAGCTGCCGTTTCGTTATTCTTAGTAGCGGCAAACTGTTTGTTTAACTCCCGACGGGTGATGCAACTTACAATTTGACGTGCAGTTGCAGGGCTGTTTTCAAACTCCGCTGGTGTGAGTTCCTTTTTTAGACATGTTTTTGACCAACCTTTGAGGGTTTCTGGTTTGACTTGCCATTCGCTATAAAATCCATCATTGGCAGAGCCGATTTTCGGTGCAGCTTGTCGCAATGCTTCTACCATCCCTGTTACTTGGGCATCAGACACCGCTTGTTGTGCTTGTGCTGGCAATGATAACAGTCCCAAACTGACAATAACTCCAGTGAGTAGCGATCGCATGAATTTCCTCCTCATGACCTTAAACTTACTTCACACCCTAGCTTACTGTCGTTATTGTATGCGTGCGAAGAAAGCTTCTTTTTTCTCGGTAGGGTTTAGGAATCCTACTAAGCATAGGTTTGCGCTGCATTACTTTTATCTATCGTTTTGAAAAATAATAATATTTGCTTTCAAATTTCAATGCGCGTACATTAAATTTCATGCTTGTTAAACACAAACCCAAATAACCATCTGAGGTGTGACATGAATCCAGCAAAAAAAGTATTATCAAACAGTGTTGATGCAAAAGTCAATCAAAAGCAATCACCAGATAAAACCTCGACTGAACAAATGACTCTTGCACAGCGTCTTGCTGATTCAATGGCAGCAGAAGTGGGTTCTTGGAGATTTCTTATCAGCCAAAGTGCGGTTTTGGCGGGGTGGGTTGGTTTGAATATGATGCCCGGAGTTCCCCATTGGGATCAGTCACCATTCATGATGCTCAACGTTTTGTATTGCGAAGTCAGTTGTAAACCTCTCTACGATGCCTGATCCGGTCGATGAAAATTATTTCTTCTTCACGATTAAATTCATAGATCACCCGGTAATCGCCAACTCTCAACTTGAAGAAGCCTGACAGATCAGCCGTTAAAGATTGCGGGTTAACTTGATCAAAATTCTCAGCCAGCCAATTAATCTTCTTAACAACTCGCTCACGGACAGCTTGAGTCAACTTTTCCAAATCAGCAAGAGCTTCTGGTTCATACTCAATTATGTAACTCATCTATGTAACTCATCATAAACCCAAACCAAGCCTATTCATAGCCTCTTTCGCTGAAATACCACGAGTTCCTGTTTTTCTACGTCTTTGAATTTCCAAAAGCTCTTGCTTTAACTCTTCTTTCACCGTCATGCCTTCATCTGGATCGGGTAAAAAGTCTTCTAGCACTTCTACAACTGTTTCTCGAATCAGGGTTTTTAATTCATCAGTTGTGAGGTCTTTGACTTGCATAGATATAGCTTCATAATAATGCCATTAACTCAAGTTTACCCTAAATATGGTTGGCGGTAATAGCAAATAGCGATCGCCCTGACGAATATTTCTCTTCTTTGCGCCTCTGCGCCTTTGCGTGAGATTCTTTCTCCAAATCTAGGAAAATAATGAAAAATTTATTAAATTTACTACCCCAATTGTGCTTGACTCAGTAATAGTGGCTCTGTAAAAAACTGGGGGTAGCACCATGTCTGGTTTGAGAAGTACTCATTGGGGCTGGTTCTTAGGCATTGCAATAGGTAGTATCAGTTCTGCAAATTGTGCCATAGCCCAAATTACCCCAGATGGCAGCCTACCGAATAATTCTCGCGTCACAACACAGAACAACATCAGCAATATTGACAGAGGAACCCAAGCGGGGAGCAATTTATTCCACAGTTTTTTACAATTCTCGCTGCCAAATTCTGCTGATGTGGCTAATTTCCAGACTATCCCAGCAATTAATAATGTAATTGTTCGCGTCACCGGGGTGGGAACGCCTTTTATCTCCAACATCAACGGGACAATTCAAACGAGCAATCCTGCTAATTTCTTTCTACTCAACCCTAACGGCATTATTTTTGGTCGAGGTGCAACACTAAATGTTGGTGGTGCTTTTTTAGGAACGACGGCTAGCAGACTTAACTTTCAAGATGGAACGCAATTTAGTACAACAGATCCAACTCCCCTACTAACGATAACTGCACCCATTGGTTTGGGGTTGACGCAAGGAGCAGGGAATATTACTGTGCAGTCTTCGTTGCTCTCTGCTGGAGACACGAACAACTTTAGCGACTTTGTGCTGGTGGGAGGTAATGTATCCCTCGATAATACAACTTTACAAACTCCGGGAGGTCGCGTGGAGTTGGGAGGATTAGCAGAAGCAGGGACGGTGGGCTTGAATGTCAATGGTAATAATCTGAGTTTAAGTTTTCCTGATGCAGTGGCACGAGCAGATGTGTCACTTAAGAACGGCACTGAAGTTAATGTTCTAGCTGGAGGTGGCGCTAGTATTGCAGTCAACGCCCGCAACTTAGATATTTTAGGAGACAGTACCATTTTAGCAGGCATAGAGCAAGGCTTAGGAACAGTTGACTCTGTTGCGGGAGACTTGACGATTAATGCCACAGGAGAAATAAAAGTTGTTGGGGAAAACAGCAATATCTTTAATGCTGTGCTACCGCAAGCATTGGGGAAGGGGGGTAATTTAATAATCAACACCCAACAATTGCTGGTGCAAGATGGGGCACAAGTCGGTGCTATCACATTTGGTGCAGGCAATGCGGGAAATTTCACCCTCACTGCTAACAACGTGCAAGTAATTGGTTCTGGCAGCGGCTTGTTCAATTATGCCCTAGGCTCAGGAAATGGCGGCGACCTGACAATTAACACCCCTGAGTTAGAGGTACGAGATGGGGCAGAGGTCAGTGCTGGGACATTTGGTGCGGGCAAGGGGGGAAATTTCACCCTCACTGCTAACAACGTGCAAGTAATTGGTTCTGGCAGCGGCTTGTTCAATCAAGCTAACCAAGGCTCAACAGGGAATGCCGGCGACTTGACAATTAACACCCGTGAGTTAGAGGTGCGAGATGGGGCAGAGGTCAGTGCTGGCACATTTGGTGCGGGCAATGGTGGGAATTTGACGCTTAACACCCGTGATTTAGAGGTGCGAGATGGGGCAGCGGTCAGTGCCACCACATTTGGTGCGGGCAAGGGGGGAAATTTAACCCTCACTGCTAACAACGTGCAAGTAATTGGTTCTGACAGCGGTTTGTTCACTCAAGCTAACCGAGGCTCAACAGGAAATGCCGGCGACTTGACAATTAACACTCGTGAGTTAGAGGTGCGAGATGGGGCAGTGGTCAGTGCTACCACATTTGGTGCGGGCAAGGGGGGAAATTTAACCCTCACTGCTAACAAGGTGCAACTAATTGGTTCTGACGGCGGCTTGTTCACTCAAGCTGACCCAGGCTCAACAGGAAATGCCGGCGACCTGACAATTAACACCCCTGAGTTAGAGGTGCGAGATGGGGCACAGGTCAGCGCTGGCACAGGTGGTGCGGGCAAGGGGGGAAATTTAACCCTCAATGCTAACAAGGTGCAACTAATTGGTTCTGGCAGTGGATTATTCACTGGATCTGTAGGCTCAACAGGAAATGCCGGCGACCTGACAATTAATACCCAACAGTTGCTAGTACAAGATGGGGCAGGAGTACTTGTGAACAGTTTAGGAACAGGGACAGCAGGCAACTTAACAGTAAATGCTCGCTCTATTCGTTTGGACAATAACGCCATCCTGACTGCTAATACTCGCAGCAACCGCATTGACCCAAATCGAGAACAGGCAACTATCACCTTGCGTGCAAGAGATTTAATCTTAACTCGTGGCAGCAACATCACCACCAACGCCAGAGGCAGCAATGTTATCGGTGGCAACATCAACATTAACACCGATGTTTTAGCCGCTGTCGAAAGTAGCAATATCAGGGCTAACTCTGCTAACTCTCGTGGGGGTCGGGTAATCATCACTACTCAAGGCTTTGTTCTCTCCCCTGACAGTACTATCACTGCTACTGGGGCAAATCCTGAGTTAAATGGCACTGTGGAAATCAATACACCTGATATCGACCCCACTCAAGGACTTACAAAACTGCCTGCATCTGTAGTTAATACTCCTAGGCTAGTTTCCTCTAGCTGTGCCGCTTTTGCTGACCGAGGAGGCAGTAAATTTACTGTCACTGGACGCGGTGGTTTACCACCCAGCCCTGACGATTTCCTCAGCCCTGATGTGGTATGGTCAGATGCTCGCCTTCTGGCTACCACAGCCCAGCAGCATAAACCCAAGACACCTGCCGCGAAACCATCCTCTAAACCTAATGCGATCGCAATCGTACCTGCTACTGGCTGGGTAATCAACGACAAGGGAGAAGTAACGCTGATTTCCTCTGTGTCTAATGCTACTAATTTTGTTTCTACTCCTGTTACCTGCCCTAATCGCTGAACATACGCACCGAAAATCTAGGGTGCCTTAGGAATAGCGAACAGCGCACTTTACATTTCTAGAGCGATCGCCTAATTAAATCTAAGAAAGCCCTGTAACCTTGATTGGTTCTTGGCTAATCTTCATTAACTCATAGAGGTCAGAGGCATATAAATCTTCGTGACTTGGCTTGTCTGTTTGACTTGTTGCTACAATTGGATCGCCGTAAGCTTTGGTTCTGCCAATTAGTAAAAGTTTTTTGCCAGCACATTCGCCAATTAGTTGAAAATTGTAATCAGCGAAAAATTCTACATCTGTAAAGAAAGCACGATTTTTAATGGGCATTTTATCTCCTTTGTAAAACACGCTTGAAAACGGGGCGATCGCCTTTTTCTCTAACCAAAGCGCTGCAAAACACTATCCGTGTTGTACCAGCTACAAATACGCTTTGTTGATCGATTTAGACTTTAATTTGATTAATCGGTCAATGCAAACTCGACCGAAATTCAATGCTTCAGCTTCTGTGAGAAAATAGAATGGCGACTCCTCATACTTATTTTCTTCCGACTCAGTATAATCAACAGCAACGCCGTTAAAATCTTTGTTTGATTCTACAATCAACTGTTTGTAATTAATCATCCTAGCCTCCGTATATTTGTGGCGGTTGGCAAGGTGGGTCAAAAACAGAATACATCACTGCCAATAATAACAGTGATGCCAGTTAGAAGAGCCAAAAGACAAATGCTTAGAGCAAGCTTATGTCAAAGGTACTCCTCCCAATGCCGACGGAGTTAGCTGACGGGCTAAGACTGGAAGGTGTCTTTCTCTAAAAAGAGATTCGCCCCAATTACTGGTTCCTCCGCTTCTAATCTAGCTTGGTTAGATTGAATTAGGCGATTTTACCCACTTACATTATTAATAAAATATACTGAGATGTCTGAATAGTCAAGAGGCAGAAGCTCGGAAATTACTTAGGGCTTACCATTGGATCGCGGTAGGAGATGAGGGGGAGACAAGGAGATAAGGAGAATAATTCTTTCCCCCCATTCCCCTGTCCCCCTGTCTCCCTTTTCTCCCCCACTTGCTCATCTTGCCATTCCAGCTAGAAGTGCAGCTTGGTTATCGCTTGTAACTATTTGCTGCTGTAAATCCTGCCAGCAAACGTTTTCCAAACTTGGTAAGACAACATGTGCTTTACCCACTCTTTCCACAGGACCAAGCCCAACAGCTCCCATTCCCGCAATCAGCGCACCTTGTACACCTGCGCTTGCGTCTTCCACCACGACACACCCTGAATTTGAGAGGGGGAAAGCGGTAAATTCTCCTTTTCCCCTCGTCCCCTTATCTCCTTGTCTCCTTGTCCCCATGTCTCCAAGGAGTCCTCTTCACTGGCTTTCAAATCAAAGTCATACCACTCATTACGCCATTGCAAACGAAATTTGAGACGTGTCCAATTAGGTGGTAAATTAGGACAAGCGATCGGACCAAATTGAGTCATGCGGATACCAGCAAACCCGAAAATCACAGCTTGCCAAACTCCACCAGCACTGGCAGCGTGAATTCCTTCACCTGCATTACGTCGGACATCTTCTAAGTCTACCAATGCTGCCCGCATAAAGTGGGTATAAGCTTCGGTTGGTTGATTCAGGTCGCAAGCTAAGATGGCGTTAATTGCAGGACCCAGAGAGGAACCATAAGTATGGTCGGTGCGGGGATTATAATAATTCCAATTGCTAGCGAGGGTTTTGTAGTCATAGCGATCGCGTAGCAAATAAAGTAACATCAACACATCAGGCTGTTTGAGGATTTGCTTTTCGCTGGTGGCTTCAATTCCCAGCATTCCTTGCATAGATTTGGTGCGAGGTTCGTAATCTTCTAAATTGACATGTTCTAGCCCGAAAAAGCCTTCAAATTGCTCAATCAAGCCAGTTTGGGCATCTTGATTCACAAATATATGCTCTCGGATATCAGCCCAGCGTTGCAGTCTTTCACTAACTAAATCGAGTTGTTGCGCCAGATGTGCCCAGGTATCGGGATAAGCTTGTTTTAGCCAGTCCCACATCTCCAAAGCTGATTGTAAGTGCCATTGCACCATCAAATTGGTGAAAGCATTATTATCTACGCGATCGTGATTTTCATCGGGTCCAATCACATCACGAATATCGTAACATTGGCGCTGTTGATTCCACTCAACCCGACTTTCCCAGAAAACAGCGGTATCTAAGATAATTTCCGCGCCATAATCGCGCATCCACTCATCATCGCCGGTTATCTGCCAGTATTGCCAAACGGCGTAAGCTACATCAGCGGTGATATGCACTTCAATGTCACCACACCAAATGCGAACTAAATTTCCATTGGGATCGTGTACCCACCGGGGAGTAACTTCATCCCCAGTTGTGGCACTTTCCCACGCATACATCGCTCCTTTGTATCCAGCTTCTTCAGCTTTGCGTCGCGCTCCTGGTAAACTGTGGTAGCGATAGGTGAGTAAGTTACGCGCTAAGGCAGGTTGAGTTAAAGTTAATAAGGGCAAGATAAAAATTTCTGTATCCCAAAAAATGTGTCCGCGATAAGCGAAACCAGAAAGGGTTTTGGGAGGAATGCTTACTTTGTCGTCGTGACGCGGTGCAACTGCCAGCAACTGAAAGAGATTGTAACGGATGCTGAGTTGAGCCTCGCTGTCGCCTTCAATAATTATATCATTGTCTTGCCAAACTTGATCCCATGCGGTAATATGAGCCGCTAGCAAGGTGCTGTAGCAAGGTTCATCAACTAACCGTTGCAACGCTGCTTCCATCGGCTTTTCAGTTTCCCTGGAAGTAAACACCGTGACAATCTTTTCTAGAGTCACCGTTTGCTTAGGCTGTATTTGCAAACAGTTAGGGGAAGAGGGGGAGAGGGGGGGAGTTGGGGGAAGCGAGGGAGCAAAGTTTTCCTCTTCCCCCCTCCCCCCTCCCCCCCCCCCC
>JBPCQW010000599.1:0-15742 GCA_050997715.1 Hassallia sp. | reverse complement strand
TACCTTTACAAATCACTTAAGTTCATTATACTCAGGCGCGATCGCCCTAGCTTTTCGGTTCAACTGCCGATGGGTGAAACTGGTGTCTTTTAAAAGAGAATAAATCGCTACAATAAAAAATTTAGCCTCAGCGTTTAATCGTAGGTAATCTTAAAAAAATCTAGATAAATAATGTTAAGTATCCCAGTTAATCTGGGTTTTCCTCGCGCACCTCGTTTGATAACACGTTTACCAGGACCTCGTGCTGAAGCGATTGTCAAACGCGATCGCGCTGTTACTTCTCCTTCTTATACTCGCGACTATCCGTTAGTTGTGGCGAGGGGTGAAGGTTGTATGCTCGAAGATGTTGATGGTAATATCTTTCTAGATATGACTGCGGGAATTGCTGTCACCGCTACCGGACACGCTCACCCGCAAGTTGTCGCCGCAATTCAAGCACAAGCCGCTAATTTAATACACATGTCGGGAACTGATTTCTACTATGAGCCGATGGTAGAATTAGCAGAAAAATTAGCTTGCCGCGCTCCTTTCCCAAACGGTGCAAAGGTGTTTTTTAGCAACTCTGGGGCGGAATCAAACGAAGGAGCAATCAAACTCGCTCGATATTACACCAAACGTTCCTCAATCGTGGCTTTCTTGGGAGCATTTCACGGACGCACCTATGGAGCAATGTCTTTAACTGCTTCCAAAACTGTGCAAAGAGCAAATTTTGGTGCTTTGCTTCCGGGAGTAACACATATTCCTTACGGTACTCACGCCAGTGTGGATTATTTAGAGAAAGAATTATTTTTAACTATATTACCACCAAACGAGGTGGCGTCAATAGTAGTTGAAGCGATTCAAGGTGAAGGTGGTTACATTCTACCTGAAGATGGATTTTTGCAGAGAATTCGCGACATATGCGATCGCTACGGCATCCTGATGATAGTCGATGAAGTGCAATCGGGGATGGGACGCACTGGTCGCATGTTTGCCATTGAGCATTGGGGTGTAATGCCGGATATCATAACTATGGCAAAAGGTATCGCTAGCGGTTTACCTTTGGGTGCAATTCTCTCTCGTCCAGAAATCATGACTTGGAAACCTGGTTCTCACGCTACCACATTTGGAGGTAATCCGGTTGCTTGTGCGGCAGGAATTGTCACTTTGCAACTGCTGGAAAACGGTTTGATGGAAAACGCCGTTAATATGGGAGAATTATTGCAAGCTGGATTAGTGCGGTTGCATGAAAGATTTCCGAGAATGTCTTTTCCACGCGGTAAAGGTTTGATGGTAGCGGTGGATTTATTAGATGAAGAGCAGAGTTTAGATAGACAATTGCGCGATCGCATTCTTCAAGAAGCTTTCTTACGTGGTTTATTATTACTTGGTTGCGGTAAAGCCGCAATTCGATTTTGTCCACCTTTAGTTATCGACAGCGAACAAATTAAAATAGCTTTAGATATTATCTCTGATGTGCTATGTGATGTCATGTAAGAAAGACGTTCCGCTGGAACGTCTCTACAATATTCGCAATTTTTAACTTTATGAAACCTGAAATTACCCGCAACCTTTGGGAATTGCTTTGGCAAGAATACAGCGCTAGAGTAAGTTATGCTCGCACATATGAGCAAATGATAACTGCCGCTGGTGGTAGTATTGCCAATGACCATATTGCTTTTCGGTCTTTGCGTACAACTGTGGATAGTCCGCAGGGTAAGATAAACTTGGGAATTGACTACTTGGGGCAATTAGCCGAAGTTTTAGGTTACAAGGCTGTAGGGGAGTACACCTTTAGCGAAACTCATCTTTATGCACGTCACTATCGTCATCCACAGCAGGAAGAATTAGGCTTACCCAAGTTATTTATTAGCGAGTTAGTTGTCAATGAATTGCCAGAAGCGATCGCTCAACTCATTCAGCAAACAGTAGCGGGTGACAATTTACTTAATTATTCAGCAATTACTAACACATTTGACAATGATACACAACGCCTTGTTAAACAATTGCAAAAAATCTTTACCCGTCCTTGGCAGCCTCCCAAACGTTCTATTGTGGAAAAAGTGAACGCTGTTACACAATATGGAGCTTGGGTATTATTACACGGTTATGCTGTTAACCATTTTACAGGATATGTTAACCGCCAAAATACGCCAGAATACCCAGATATAGATACTACTGCTGGTGGTTTGGCTAAATTGGGCATCCCAATGAAAGCTAACATTGAAGGGGATATTGCCACCGGTTTGCGGCAAACCGCTACAGAAGCAGTTACGGAAGCAATTCCTGTATTAGATGATCTAACCAATGCAGAAATTCAAATTCCCTGGACTTACGCTTATTATGAAATTGCCCAACGCTACATGGTAGAAGTAAAACCGGGTAAGCAAGAGCTTTTTGATGCTTTTTTGGGAAAGAATGCCCAGCAATTGTTTGAAATGACTAGATTAGGGACTGGGGAAAAGTAAAAAGGAAGAAGTAAGATTTTTTGCCTTTTACCTTCTACCTTCTGCTACTGCCCTTGCTGGATGTCGGGTATAAAATTGGAATGCTTGCGTTTGAGACAGCCTCTTTTTCACAGGAGCGATCGCGGTGACTATTGAAATTGACCAACTAATAGGCATCACCGTGCCAAACTCTGCCAGAACTTAAAGCTTCACAAAGGCTTTTGGAAAAATGCCATTTTACATATGTTGGACAAGGTTCTGAAGAGGGAATAATTCGTTATCAGCTTTCTCGTAATCGCCAAATGAATTTAGAAACAGGAAATTAAACTTATGGAATGTCCAAACTGTGGAACCGCAATATTGCTTAACGATAACTCGAACGCAGTGGGAAACATACTGAAGCGATCGCACTTTGTTTAGGTAATAACAAAGGACTATCTAATTGGGCATTTGATGAATTGAAAGCCGCTAATCAAAAAAGCTTTCATATTAACCGAGCAGCTTTTGACAAAGCAATTAAGCAAAGCTTTAAAAAAGTGGACGGCTTTGAGTATATCACCCCAGTGGCGCTGAGTGCGATCGCTCTTTTAACTTTATTTGGATTGCTACCACGCTTGAAAGAGTACTCTACCTAATCCCAAATGTATAGTTCATCAGATCCCCGATTTCTTAAAGAAGTCGGGGAGCTTATTTTTCAATTGTTCACCCTATCTGGTGATGTCGCTCAAAGCTTCTGAACGATATCTTAAAAGTACCAGGAGTGATTGAACTCTGGAGAATGCAACTATGAAAAAAATTATTTCCGCTAGTTTAGTAGTTTTGGCTGCTACTACTGGTTTTTTACTCAAGACTCAGCCTGTTCAAGCTCATGGGCGTTACAATTATCGTGGATATCCCTATTACCGTCGCTACCCTTATCCCGTAGAGCCAGCAAGATATTGCTTTCCTACAACTCAATGGCAGGTTAACGAAGACCCCGGATATCACCCTCATGCTTATTCCGACGGCTACCGTCAAGGACAGAGCAGCGCTAAAAAAGGTGATAAATACAAACCGCGTACTGCTGGGGGTGAATTTGCTCGCGGTTTTGATGATGGTTATTACGGAAACGAATTTGCTGGTCAGAAAAACAGTGTTCCGAACGTCATTAAACCATACACTACAACAGAATGTAGTTTGTATTAAGTTCGTAGTCAGGACTGAAGTCCTCTCATATCAGAACCGAAGTCCTCACTACGATTACAATCAATTTGCGCTTGCTACTCAGTCAAATTAAAATCTCTGGAGTTTTGTTAACCTGTGCTTTCTTCTCAAATACCGACAATTAACGCTCTCAAACAACCTACCAGTTCTGCTTGGGTAGAACAAGCGATCGCTAACTTAGATATTATTCTTCTTGACCACTCCCACTGCGAACGCAAAGCAGCAGGTGTGGCTATAAACATGCTGTTTCGCTACCCTTCTAATACCAAAATGGTACGCGAATTAACTGCGATCGCTCGTGAAGAATTAGAACATTTTGAGCTAGTCAATCAATGGCTAGAACGTCGCAATATCCCCCTTGCCCCATTATCACCACCTCCCTACGGTGCGGGTTTAAAAGCGCAAGTTGGACCCAAAGAACCAGAACGATTTTTAGATTCTTTATTAGTTACTGGGTTAATTGAAGCTCGCAGTCACGAACGTTTAGGATTATTAGCTACCCATTGTCCCGAACCAGAATTAGCCAAATTTTATCGCGGTTTGATGGCATCGGAAGCGCGACATTTCGGTATGTATTGGGTTTTAGCTGATACTTACTTTGACCGGGAAATTGTCATGCAGCGCTTGGATGAATTGGCGATCGCCGAAAGTGGATTATTATCAACTTTGTACCCACATCCAAGAATTCATAGTTAATCGTAGTAAACACTGAAGTGCTTAAAATAGGCGTTGAAATGCCTACTACAAACTTTTATATTATATTTAAGCGAGAGCAAACGCTGGCTAATATGTCTAAATCATGTATAGTACATATGTACGATGCATAAGTCCTAAATATGACCCTCCAGTTCACATATGTAAGACTGCTAGTCTCCAATTTCGAGGCTTGTTTTATTTTTTATCGAGATGTCATGGGATTTGATATCAGTTGGGGCGATAAAAATGGTGCGTATGCTGAGTTTAAAACCGGAGATACCAAGCTTGCTTTATTTAAACAACACTTAATGGCTGAAGCAGTTGGAAACGCCAATCAACCGTCTTTTCTGGAATGCCAAGATAGAAGTGCCTTGATTTTTGCAGTAGGTAATGTGGATGAAACATATCAACAACTTACAAAAAAAGATGTAAGATTTGTGACTGAGCCATGCGATCACCCAGACTGGGGAACTAGGACAGCGCACTTTCGCGATCCTGATGGAAATCTGATTGAAATTAATAGTAATTTAGGTTCCTAATCTCATGAGAACCACTTATAAAGATTTTCTGATTCGTAACTGGGAACAAGGCGATGGCAAAGCCAACGCCAAGGGCGAACGCACTCCCGCATCTGAAGTCATTCGTTCTGTATTATCAGAATACGGTTTAGGCTGGGAGCCAAACGGTGCAGATCGAGATGTATTGCAAGTCGAAGAATGCTACTTAGCAACAGGTGGCGAATTTTGGGTAATTGAACACCAAAATAAGATAGTAGGTACTGGCGCATACTACCCCATACATCGTGGGGAAAAAGCTGTAGAAATCAGGAAAATGTATCTTTTGCCCAGCGCGAGGCGTTTAGGATTGGGGAAATATTTGTTACAAGAGCTAGAAGAAGCGATCGCCTCCCGTGGTTTCCAGCAAATTTGGATTGAAACCGCTAGTGTATTAGCCGAAGCCGTCAAACTGTATGAAAGCAGTGACTATCAGCCAGCAACAGGTGTAGAAACCACAAGATGCGATCGTGTTTATGTTAAAAAGTTATAACTCTTATACCCTTTCCCCCTCTTTTTTAAGCATCAGTACCTGCTAACACCATGCCAGGTAGAAAAGCTGCCATATATTTCTCAGCACCTTTGGGATCGCTTAGTAATAGTGCTGAAACCTGTATAGCCTGTTCCCCAGGATAAACATCCTCCACACCGTCAATAACTGCTTGTAGAGCAGCCCTGGCGACTTCCGCAGGTGCTACCTTGGGATTGGGCCATTCCTTCGCTAAATCAGTATCCACAGTTCCAGGCATCACGCCAACTACCAGGATACCCTGTGGTGCAAGTTCTGCCCGCACCCCTTGAGTCATCGATATAGCAGCTGCTTTAGAAGCGCTATAAGAACCACTGAACGGCAAATTTACTTTTCCCAGCAGTGACAAAAGATTAATGATCGCACCCCCACCATGTTCTTTGAGGATAGGCGCAAAAGCACGACACATAGACAACATCCCAAAGTAGTTGACCTCCATTTCTGCTCGCGCACTATCGATATCTGATGCAGCAATCAGTCCTTGATTGAGGGAGGTTCCCGCATTATTAATTACAAGAGTCACATCTTGACACTGAGTTGCAGCAGCAGCAATTGATTTCGGATTCGTTACGTCCAATTCAATTGGGAAAACGCGAGCAGGATCAACTGAAACAACAGGGTTGAGTTTGCCAGCGCTACGAGCGCAGACATATATTTTTGCTACACCCAAATTCAATAATTGCTCTACAAAGTGAGAACCGATCCCACCATTTGCGCCTGTGACTAACGCAACTACACCGCTAATTTCCATTTCCTGTTCTCCTTAAGGTATTTTGCCAGATGATGAACACCAGTAATTTTGGTTTTGGTGTCTTCAACGAGCCGATAAATTATAATATCCAAGGGTAAAAGTTACCAAATGGATACTAATATCAAAAATTATTCCTGCCCTGTAGAAGTAACGATTGAAGCCATTGGTGGTAAGTGGAAATGTCTGATCCTTTGGTGGCTAAGACGGGATGCGAGGCGTTTTGGTGAATTAAAGTTATTAATTTCCAACATTACACAGAAAGTCTTGACTCAACAATTGAGAGAATTAGAAAAAGAGGGTTTAATTTACAGAAAATCATTCCCAGAGTCACCACCTCGCGTAGAATATGCTCTTACCCCTCATGGTCAAACTTTCACTCCCATCACCGAATTAATGTGCGAATGGGGGAAAATACATCGGGTAGGGTATCAATTTAATTACTGTCGCTTGGAAAATATGAAAGTTTTAGTTGTATCTCCTGATGCTACAGCTATTTGCACCAGTCTTGAAGAACGCCGTGCTATAGCGATCGCTGCAACAGATGTTCAGGAAATACCCGATTTACTCAATCGGGTTCAGCCCGATGCGATACTAATTGATTTAACTTCCCTAAATGACAATGAAGCTCATTTACTGACAACTCAAGTCAAACTCAAACAAGTTGAGCAAAAATCCCCTAAGTCCATAGCAATGGTTGCGATTGTCACTGGTAATAATTCTGAAGAACGTGGACGAGCATTTAAAATGGGGTTTGCTGTTCATATTCCCAAACCTGTTGAAACTATAGAAATGGTGTCTACCTTGGCTAGCTTAATTGGCAAAGAGGTGTAGGGGTTTGTTGTCATAAAATAAGTCACTACTTAGGAATGCAAATCGTGAAATATAATTTGCAAACGTATATCCTAACTTTGAAAATGCTAACCTGGACTAAAAATCTTAAAGGGTTACTCAACCTCTTTCTTCAATCCAATTGTCCTCTGTGCCAGCGTCAAACATCTCAAGAATTTTGTCAATACTGTGTCAAACAGTTACATAGCTGTCACATACCTGACCCTAGTAAACGTTGGCAAGAATCAATACCAGTCTTTGCCTGGGGTTCGTATAGCGGTTCATTAAAAAGAGCGATCGCTACCATGAAATACGAAAATCATCCCCAAATCGCCCGCCCTCTGGGACAATGGTTAGGAGAAGCATGGTTAAATTCGCCACAAAAAAATCGACGCTTGATAGTCGTTCCCATTCCACTTCACCCTAGTAAGCAAAAAAAACGCGGTTACAACCAAGCCGCACTTATAGCACAAAGCTTTTGCCAAACAAGCGGGTTAAAATTAAAACAAAATGGTTTGGCAAGAGTCCGAGAAACTGATGCACAATTTGGTTTATCTGCCCTTGAGCGAGAAAAAAATTTAACAGAAGCTTTTGCTTTAGGGAAAGAATTTCATCGGTGTCACCCAGATGTGCCAGTGTTGTTAATTGACGACATTTATACTACTGGTGCTACTGCTAAATCTGCGGTGCAAGTACTTCATCAATGTGGAATTGCCGTAGAGGGATTAGCAGCGGTTGCTACTGCTGTAAAAGAAAGATAAATAAAGAATATGTGGGCAAGCTATGCTTAAGAAATCTATAATTGACCAGATTACACTGTTTTTGTGGGAACACTGCTGGGAATGATAAGTAAAGCTTTCGGGGCAAGTTTGAGGCAAGTAATAATTGTTCCTTCTACATTGCTGGCAATTGGTATGAGTACAACAGTAGCTTTTGCTCAAAATAAGTTGTATACTCCAATACCTTTACCTAATAGTGCAGAAATTTCTGATACGCTTTCAGACAAGGACATTCCCACTGGTCAAGGTGGCTTTGCTCGTGATTACCTTGTGAAACTGACCAAGGGTGATAATCTGGCAATTGATCTGTCGTCTGACAGCTTTGACAGTATTATCACGCTGCTAGCACCTAACGGATCGACGGTAGCAGAAAATGATGACGGTCCCGATGGTAGCAGTAATTCCCTGCTGTTCACCCGCGTTACAGAAACAGGAAATTATATTATTCGTGTCAGGTCTTTTGGAGAAACTGGAGTCGGGACTTATAAACTCAAAGTGACAAAGTTGCAACCAGTAAAATAAAGTTAGGGGTTGTACAGACGCGATGTTCCTCACGTCTCTACGGGAAGCGCGAAGTTGAAAGTTATGAATTACAAGTTAAAATTTCTCAATGATGAGTTGTTAAGTTATATTGCTAACTCCTGACTCCTCATTTTTAACTCCCTAAAGCGGTTAGTACACACAGAAATAAGGCTTCGGTCCATTCAACGACTGCACCGTATGTATCTCCTGTATGTCCCCCTAATTTGTAATTGAACCAAGCACCAGTCACAAAGGCGATCGCACTTCCCACCAGTGTTATTCCCAAAGCGAAAAATAGACGTTTGTCTATTAAAATTTCTAAACCACTCAAACTTAGCAACAGCAAGAATCCTGGTAAGCAATCTTTATAAGAACGAATTGCTTCTTTATGAAATGCGCCTTTACCAGTTAATTTGAGGTAAGGATATTGAGCGATCGCCAACATTTGCCCCCAACGTCCCCACCCACAAGCAGCCATCAAAACTAGCCAACGGTTTTGGTAGATGTCTGTTAATGCGGTTGTTTTTAATAATAGCAAGGCGATCGCTGCCATTGCCCCAAACGCACCTGTCGCACTATCTGTCATCACCTCCAATCGTCGTTCTTTGTCACCTACCGCTAACCCATCAGCAGTATCCATTACCCCATCTAAATGCAGTCCTCCCGTAATCGCAATCCAAACACTAACTACCAACGCACTACGAGTTAATACTGCCATGCCCAGATAATTCATCGCAGTATCAAATAATCCCAAAATTCCCCCAATCATCAGCCCGATCATCGGTGCAAAGCGTGCCACCTGGGAAAAGTCTAACTTGTCCAAATATGGCAAAGGTATTGCAGTATAAAATATAATTGAGGCTGCTAATTGTGACAAACTTTTTTTCCACCATTTTTCTTCATTAGTCATATTTGTTACTTTCTTTATTAGTCATTCATCATTAGTTATTAGCATTTTTACAGATGACAAATAACAAAAAATAAAGCACAAATGAAGAATGACGCTGAAAATTCCGGCACAGGGAGCAGCATCAAATTTTAAAGCTTTAAATAAGATTTACTAGCATAATAAATTCTCCCGGAAAATTTTGTTATGCTTATCTCAGTGCTTAACTATAAATACATAGTATAAAAATAAACCTAAAACTTTTTTTTACGAAGTAGCAATTTAATCAGTCGCAGTTACCTTGTACCGATTTTCAAGTAATAACTTATTTCAAATTATTAGTTGTTTGCCTCACAAAGAAGTTGATAATTATTTAAATGTAGGGTTTAGCTGCATTTGTTCAATTGACTGTTTAGCTGTGTTGTACTTCACCTTCGCGCACTCAAGCTATTTAATTATGAGCCACCATCTACCCGACACCAAGATACCAGCTCCGTGCATCATTAACACGGGCGTAATTGTAAATAAGCTCGATATACGACGATTGTTGACGGATTTAGGTCGCGTTCACTACATTTACACTCAAGATGGCAAGTCGCAAAGTGAGGGTGACGGGGATGTAATGGAAGTGTTTGCGAATCCGCAACGCTCTACGCTAGTAGCTAACCATGCTCTTTATTTAAATGTTTATAGCTTCGATTATTTGGAATTAAAACAGTCTCCGCAGCAGCAAAGCTTTTTTGATTTGGTGCAGGAAGGAACCTGTCTGCGACTTATTCCTTTGTCTACCCCTTTACAAGAGCGACGCGATCGCAACTTGAACGTCAGCACCATTGAAGCCATGATGGAACAGGTACTATCAGCTAGGTGGGATGCAGAAATTGACGATGAGAGTTCTGATTCGTTTTAGGTTAATTAGTCAACAGTCAAGACTTAAATCCCTCCCCTCTACCATCCCTCCATCACCCCATTTTTATCTATCTTGAATTCCACATTCTCTTTTCAATGCCTTGCTTGCTGTAGCCAAACAAAAGCGCGTGCGGGGGTGTTTTTCACGCCTCATGGTATCGTTGAAACTCCACGGTTTATGCCAGTGGGAACCCTCGCAAATGTCAAAACTTTGACACCTGCCCAATTAAAAGACACTGGGGCGCAAATGGTGTTATCAAATACTTATCATCTCCACCTGCAACCTGGTGAAGCGATCGTTGCTGGGGGTGGAGGGTTGCATAAGTTTATGGGCTGGAATGGTCCAATGCTGACAGATTCTGGTGGATTTCAAGTTTTCAGCTTGAGCGAAATGCGAAAAATCACTGAAGATGGTGTAATATTCCGCTCACCTCACGATGGTCAGATTATTAACTTAACACCAGAGCGGTCAATCGAGATTCAGAACACTCTGGGAGCGGATGTAATTATGGCGTTTGATGAATGTCCGCCTTATCCAGCTACCCGTGAAGAGGTGGAAGCAGCCACAGGGCGTACTTACCGCTGGTTACAACGTTGTGTTGCGGCGCATGAACGCAGCGATCAGGCGTTGTTCGGTATTGTACAGGGAGGTGTGTATTTAGATTTGCGTTCTCAAGCGGCGGTGGCTTTAGCTGAGTTAGATTTGCCTGGATATGCAATTGGTGGTGTGAGTGTGGGAGAACCGCCAGAATTAATCGCGAATATTGTCCAAGCGACAGCGCCACTTTTACCACCAGATAAGCCACGTTATTTGATGGGTGTAGGTACTTATCGAGAAATGGCGATCGCTATCGCTTCTGGTATAGATTTATTTGATTGCGTGATTCCTACTCGTTGGGCTAGACATGGTACAGCAATGGTACTGGGCGATCGCTGGAATTTGAAAAATGCTAAATTTCGTGAAGATTTTACGCCTTTAGATGAAACTTGTGATTGTTACACTTGCCAAAACTTTACCCGTGCGTATATATCTCATTTAGTGCGATCGCAAGAAATTTTGGCTTACACTTTGTTGAGTATTCACAACATTACCGAACTGATACGCTTTACCCAAAAGATAAGAGAGGCTATTTTAAGCGATCGCTTTACTACAGAATTTGCTCACTGGCTTACTCCTGGAGAGATGGGGTGATAGGGAGCAGGGAGCAGGGAGCAGGGAGCAGGGAGCAGGGGAAAATATTTCTTTTTTTCATCCTTTTTTTCCCTTTCGCTCTCAATAAAATTGCCCAATGCCCATCAACTAACAATTAACAACTTAACCAATGCGTGTTAAGATATTTATCAATTATGAAAGCTGTATTCGATAGGTGGATTTAAACGAAGATGGAAGCTGCACTATTGTTAGCAAAACTGCCGGAAGCTTATCAAATTTTCGACCCATTGGTAGATGTTCTACCAATCATTCCCGTTTTCTTTTTGTTGCTAGCTTTCGTTTGGCAAGCAGCGGTAGGTTTTAGGTAACCTAAATATTTGACTTTGGTGGTAATGCCACAACCATCGTTAAATTTTACGAGACAGGTAACATGCCTGTCTTATTTTTTAGATAACCATCTTTTCTTAAATTAATATTTATTAATATTTCGTAATATTTTCATATAATGAGTAACATACTGAATCAAGCCAAATCAACACTCAGCCTTGAAAGTCACTAAACAGCAATGGGTAACATCAAATTCGTTAAAGAAAATAAAGAAATAATAGCAGCAGATGGTGCTAATCTACGCCTGAAAGCGATGCAAAACAACATTGACATCTACAAATTTATTGGCAAAATGACGAATTGTGGCGGTGGTGGTAATTGCGGTACTTGTATTGTTGAGATAGTCGAAGGAATCGAAAATCTTTCACCGCGTACAGATGCAGAAAACCGGATATTGAAGAAAAAGCCGGAAAATTACCGCCTCGCTTGTCAAACTGTAGTAAACGGTCCAGTCAGCGTAGTCACAAAGCCTTGAAGTTTCGTTTCATGGGATGTCAGACATGAACGTAAGTAAAATTTGGGCTGACTCGGACGTGTATAATGCTATCCTAAAGTTGTTGACCGGAAATTAAAGAGAGGCTATCTTGCCATGCAAGTTAATGAGTTAGGGTTCGTAGCGAGCATTTTGTTCGTACTAGTTCCCACTGTGTTTTTGCTCATTCTTTACATCCAAACTGCCAGCCGCGAAGGTGGAAAAGATAATTAAGATTTGTATAAAATAAAGAACCCCTGCACTTTTAGTGTGGGGGTTTCTATTGATGTTTAAGCTTCGGTTCTGGCTAGCAATACCGGACAAGTAGCATTAACGCGAACGTAGTCAGATAAAGAAGCGCCTATAAGTCTGTCTATATCTACAAAACTCTTGGCAATTGAAGGACGGCGGTCAGGTGAACCGAGCAATAATAAGTCTATGTTCAATTCTTGTGCCAAACGACAAATTTCTTCACCGGGTTTGCCACTGCTAGTGTAACAACGAACTGGTACACTATATCTTTGCGCTTCTGCAACTGCCGCTGCTAAAACTGGATTTTTTTCGGAATTAATTTCGGTTATTTCCGATGATTTACCGCGTAAATCTGTATCAACATTAGCAAGAATTAACTGACCACCGGGAATACCTTGCAATAAGAATGTAGCCAATTTTAAGCAGTTTTTTGCAGCATCAGATTTATCCATTGCGACCATAATGCGCTTAATATTTTTTACATAAATGTCATCTTTTACCAGCAACATCGGGCGAGAAGATAATTGAAAAACGTACTTACTAACTGAGTTGGATAAAATTGATTGTAGTCGCTTTAATCCGCGTGAACCCATAATTATCAAATCAGCGTCAATTTCATCGGCAACTTGACAAACGACATCTTTCGGATCTCCTTGCCGCAAAATTGATGAAATCTGGCTTGGATCTAAGTTTAAAATTTGAATCGCATTAGCTAATATTCTGCCACCTTCTTCCCACTTAGCTGTCATTGCTTCAGTGGTAGTTTTTCCAGGTACAACGTGCAAAACCGTAACTTTTGCCTTTTGGATTGATGGCAATTGTGTTAAAGTTTTTAACATTTCTTCAGCGTGCCCCAATCCAGAGACAGCTAGCAAAATTTTTTCGATCATGTTACCTTCTGTTGTTAAGTTTGCTATGGTTTTCACCGCTTTGCTCAACAACCTAGCAAGTAAATCGGTACAAATAAACTTTTGTCATCTGCCTTTAAATACATAACAAAAAGCTATCGACAGTTTACATTTATTTGTACCGAGTTACTTAAATTATCAACTAGGCTCCTAATGATTAAGCATACTCTTCATTTTGCAGTCTCAAGTTAAGTATTTATGATTATTTTTATTAGTTTTAATCTATGTTAATTATTCTTAATTAAATATGAGTTAAGTATTGCAAATAAATGCTAAAAATAATTAAAAATCTCATCAGCGTTCAATTAATAATAAAAATATCGTAATTGTCGTAGAGACGTTCCGGCGGAACGTCTCTACAATATGTCGCATTTACCGGACATGATATCAATTAGTGTTTTATGATTAGCAAAAATTTAGGAGCCGATCTAATGTCAATGAAAATGTTGATATAATTTCTGTTGCGTTTTATTCGCCTTCAGGCGCTTTCGGCTGGGGCTATACGAATCTAGCCCGCCTACGCGGGCTAGTTAGAGGATTAAGCAGCCGCTAAACCATTATGCTTAAGTAAAGCTGCTGTACTCGGTTCGCGTCCCCGGAACGATTTAAAGACCTCCATCGGATGTTTGCTACCACCAAGCGCTAGTACTGTATCGCGGTAGCGTTTGCCAGTAGCTTTGATAACTTGCTCATCTTCGATGCCTGCTTCTTCAAAAGCGGCAAAAGCATCAGCACTTAGGACTTCCGCCCATTTATAGCTGTAATAACCAGCCGCATATCCACCAGCGAAGATGTGTCCAAAAGCGCATAAAAAAGCGTCTTCGGGGAGTGGTGGTAAAACGGTTGTTGTTTTGGCAAGGCGATCGCGTACATCTTTGGCAGTTTCCTTCCCACGTGGACGATAGCGGTAGTGCAATTCCAAATCCAACATGCTAAGGTGCAGTTGTCTGAGCATACCACTACCACTCATGTAATTTTTTGCTGCCAACAGCTTTTGATAATAATGTTCTGGTAGCGTCTCGCCAGTTTCGTAATGCTTTGCCATACCAAACAAAGTTGGTCTTTCATAACACCAGTTTTCCATAAACTGGCTAGGTAATTCCACAGCATCCCATTCTACATTATTAATGCCTGCGGCACTGCTGTAATCTACTTTAGTTAGCATATGGTGCAAGCCATGACCAAACTCGTGAAACAAAGTTTCCACTTCATCAAAAGTCATTAAACTCGGCTTGCCATCGACAGGGGGAGTTTGATTGCATACCAAATATGCTACAGGTAAACGAGTGGCGATCGCTCCCTGAGCTTTGATTTTCCCACGATTTATGCAGGTATCCATCCAAGCACCACCGCGCTTTTCTGCGGGACGGCTGTAAGCATCTAGGTAGAAGTAAGCTATGGGATTACCCGTTTCATCAGCTATTTGGAAGTAACGTACATCCTCATGCCATACTGGAGCTTGTCCATCCGCAGGAGTCACACTCACCCCAAACAGCCGTTTCACCAACCCAAATAAACCATCTAGCACTTGGGGAAGCGGAAAATAAGGACGCAACTCTTCAGCGGTGAAAGCAAATTTTTCTTCTCGTTGACGTTCAGCCCAAAAGCTGATATCCCAGTGCTTCAAATCATTCGCTTCTGCTGCACCCTTGGCTGCTGCAAAAGCTTTGAGTTCTTCTAAATCTTTAACAGCAGCATCGTAACTTGCACGACGTAGTTCTTCTAAAAGCGCTTCTGCTGCTTCAACGTTCGGAGCCATTTTACTTGCGAAACTCAACTCAGCGAAAGTTTTAAAGCCGAGTAAATTTGCTAGTTCTTGACGCAACTCCAAAGTGCGTTCAATTAACGGGTTGTTATCCAACTCCCCAGAGGAAGCGCGAGTGATAAAAGCTTTGTAAAGCTGTTCTCGCAGATCGCGGCGGGTGCTATGCTGCATAAAAGGACTATAACTGGGAAAGTCCAAAGTGATGCGCCAAGGACCGTTTTCTCGTGTGGCGTTTTCTGCACCTTCAGAGCGTGCAGCTTGTGCGCCAAGACTGAGTAAACTGGGGGGTAAGCCATCGATTTCTGCTTTTTTTGTCAAAGTCAAACTGAAAGCCTTGGTAGCATCGAGTACATGGTTAGAAAACTTGGTGGAAAGTTCCGCTAACTCCATCTGAATAGCGTTGAAACGCTCTTTTGCTTCACCTTGCAACCCTACACCGGAAAGTTCTGCATCTCGAATTGCAGCTTCGATGATGCGCTGTTGAGCAGAATCAAAAGTTCCCCAAGCCTCACTTTGCCGTAGTGTTTTAAAAGCATTGTAAACAACTTGACTTTGACCCAACTTGTTGACAAACTGCACTACATCTGGCTGAACAGTTTCATAAGCTTCGCGCAGTTCTGGGCTATTTTTCACGCCCATTAAATGGTTGACTATGCCCCAACTCCAATTTAGGCGTTCTGTTAAATATTCTAAAGGTTCTACTAAACCGCTCCAATTCGGTT
>JBPCQW010000541.1:0-3448 GCA_050997715.1 Hassallia sp. | reverse complement strand
GAGCGGTTTACCGCTCAAAGCTAAGGTTTTAAGGGATAAAGCCGCTTACTACGTTATACCCATTAACTAACACCTCAACCCGTATTTCTCATACCGGCGGCAATACCGTTTATAGTTAACAATGCCCCTCGCAGCAGTTCACCCTTACTGTAACGAGAATGGATAACCCCAGAGGTGGTATTAGTCATTGACTGCCGTAAGCGTTTTATGATAGATACCTGTATAAAACCTAAGGGTACGATTGAACCATTACGTAATTGCACTGAACGCTGCAAAACAGGATCGCCATCCAAAAGCCGTTTGTGGTCGGTGATTTTCAGCACCAAATCTCGTGTCAGATAGAATTCGCTGGCGATTTGCTCAAACACCTTCTCAAAGCGGGCTTTATCTTCTGGTTGCGATAATTCTTGGACGTAATGTTGCGCCATTTGGATGTCTACTTTTGCCAAGGTCATTTCTGCCTTGGAAATTACCATCTTGAAGAAGGGCCACTTGACATAAAAGTAACGCAATAATTTTAGGTGTTCTTCGGGTTCTTCATTCAAGAATTCTTGTAAAGCTGTGCCGACACCGTACCAAGAAGGCAGCAAAAATCGAGTTTGCGTCCAACTAAATACCCAAGGAATAGCTCTTAGGCTACTTAAATCTTTCTTACCAGATGGACGACGCGCTGGACGAGAGCTAATTTGCAGTTGGCTGATTTCTTCTATTGGGGTTACTTGGTGGAAGAAGTCGATAAAATCAGGTTGCTCGTAAATTAGAGAGCGATAATGTGTACGCGATCGGGCTGCTAATTCTTCCATAATCTCATTCCAGGGTTCAATATCATCAAACCCTGTCCGCAACAAGCTAGCTTGGATTACAGCTGTAGTGATGGTTTCCATATGGTATAAAGCCAAATCCTGCAAAGAGTATTTGGAAGCCAATACTTCACCCTGTTCTGTAATCTTAATGCGTCCATTGATACTGTGACCTGGTTGCGCCAAAATAGCCTCATAAGCAGGTCCCCCACCCCGTCCCACAGAACCCCCGCGACCGTGGAAAATCCGCACATTCACCCCATAATCTTCGGCTATTTTTTGCAATGATTTTTGAGCTTTGTGAATTTCCCAGTTACTGCTCAAAAAACCAGAGTCTTTATTGCTGTCAGAATACCCCAGCATGACTTCTTGCAAGTTAGGGGTCAGAGGGGAGGAGGGGGGGAGAGGGAGAGGGGGGGAGGGAGGGATATTTTCCTTGTCTCCTTGTCCCCCTTGTCCCCCTTGTCCCCTTGTCTCCTTGTCTTCCTTATCCTCTACTTGATACCCGCCGGCTAGTAAAGCGCGATATAAAGGTAGTTCAAACAGTTGACGCATAACGCTTCTAGAGCGTTGCAAGTCTTCCACCGTTTCAAATAGGGGAACTACTTGGATGCTGCCGATCGCAGTACCTGGATCAAAAAGTCTTGCTTCTTTGGCTAAAAGTAATACTTCGAGTACGTCGCTAACTTCGCGGCACATGCTAATAATGTAAGTTTGGCAGATATTCACACCAAACTCTTGTTGGAGCGATCGCGCTACGCGGAAAGTTTCAATTACATCGTTAGTTTTTTCTGAGAATGGCAATTCTGCGGGAATTAACGGACGCCGGGTTTGCAATTCTCCTACTAGCCAAGCTACTCTTTGAGCTTCTGATAGCTCGTGGTAAGATAACGGCAATAATTGCAGGTATTCGAGAATCTCATTTAGTGCATCAGCATGGCGGGATGATTCTTGTCGGATATCCAATTGCGTCAAGTCAAAGCCAAAAATTTCGACTTGACAAATTAGATTCTCTAGTTCACGACAGCTTAAACCTGTTTCTGTCAGATTGTGTTGAATCAATCGCAACTCTGCTAAAAATTCCGCTCCCGAACGGTACATGGGGGCATCTTCATTTTTTGGCGTTTCCCGTTTATATAAAGCTATATTGCGATCGCGTGTATTTTCCAGCCTTTTATGTACATAAGAAAGCTTCAGCCGATACGGTTCTTGCCGATAACGCAGCGCTAGCGCGTCATATATTTCGCTTAACTGCGATTGATCCAATTCTAGAGATTCCAGCAAGTCTGGTAAAACATCACTCCAGTGCATCGACACACTCAATAATTCAATCAGCTGCTTCACTGACTGAAGATATTTTTCTAGCACCATTTTGCGTTGATAGCAAGCAGTTTGCCAGGTGGTTTCTGGTGTGACTGATGGGTTTCCATCTCTATCTGAACCTACCCAAGAACCAAACCTGCAAAAGTTTTTGCTAGGGGGTTCTAACCAAGGAAAGGTGTTAGCTAGAGCATATTTGAAGCGTTTATACAGTAGGGGAATACCATCAAATAACACTTCTTGGAAGTAATGCAGCGTGTAGTCTACTTCATCGAGTACACTTGGTTTGAATTGATGCAGCTCGTCAGTACGCCACCACAAGCGAATTTCTTCTAACAATTGTTCGCGTAAATCTGCTGCTTCCCAAGGATACCCTCCAGATGTATTACCCACGCGGTTTTCTACTGCATCGAGTTTTTGCAATAGTATTACCACTTGTCGCTGTTTATCGCGGATCGTATGACGAACAATTTCTGTGGGGTGCGCTGTAAAGACTAAACGCACATCCAACTGAGAAATCAAGCGTTGAATTTGCTGTGGTGGTACATTTAGTTTGAATAATAAAGGAAATAAGGCGGCAAAAGTTCCTTTTTGCTTGTCGTTGGCAGATAGACGCCAGCTTTTTGCTAGCATATCCGCTCCCAATCCACTGTTTACGGGTGTATCGTTTTCTCCGTGGTTGGATGAAGAGGTGATGTTTGAGAGATTTTCTTGTTCTGTCGAATCGGCTTCTACTTCATAACGACTTAATTGCTGCCGTTGTTCGTAGTCTTGTTCGATAATATTGATCAACTGGAAATATAAAGCGAAGGCACGAGCTGCGCGGATGGCTTCGTTAATATTGAGTTGTTCAATCAAATTGAAAACTTCGGAGGCTTGATCGTTTCTGGCTTGTCCTTCTGGGGAACACAGATCCCGTAGCTGTCGCAATAAATCTACCATCTTTTGACCGCATTCTTGCCGCAGAACCGACTCCCACAATTCTTCAACTACTTGGAGACGATGGCGCAAAAATAATTCTGAAGCGGGGTAGATATTTTCAGCCTGAGCCAAAGAGTATAAAACGGAACTCATATCTTCTATTTTAGTAGAGCCGATTAGTGTTGACAATTCTTGGTTTGTGAAGTTAGGGCGCTCGCTATAACTTCAATAAAGAGAAATTTCAGACTATAATTTTTAACTTCGGCTTAATTCTTCTTCATTTGGGAAGTTGAGGATGGGTAAGCGATCGCCCCGAAAAATTTCTTCACTGGCTTGTCCCATAGCAACTAGTGCAGATTGACTTGCTTTTTGTGCTAACAGCAGCAGTAGTATAGACGCTGTACCTG
>JBPCQW010000448.1:0-19315 GCA_050997715.1 Hassallia sp. | reverse complement strand
ACTCTGATCAGACTGCACCCTTCCCTAAATATGATGACTGCCTAGCTTGACGCTCTTAAGACTTCACCACGACCACTTTGGCAATTTTGGTAATGCGGTAGCTGGGTTAAATACTGATTTACGCCAAAATCGCGCTCAATTACTAAAGGAATGGCGATCGAGCGATCGCTTCTAACTCCCCTACAGACGTTCCGGTGGAACGTCTGTACCACTCCTCATAATCAAAGAGTAATTTTCTTACCTCTTTGAGTAAAGCGAACCTTTTTAATATTTAATTGAGCATTGCTTGTCAAACTTTTGCGGAGGCTGCCAAATAATGCAAACTGTTCACAATGGGAAAGAGAAACCAACTGCCGTTTAGAATCAGGGGATATTCGTAAATCTACGGTGGCAATCCGATTTTTTACACTTACACGATAACCAGATAAATTAAAATCGCCTGTATCTTGTTGCTCTATGATTTTACTCACAATACCCGTTGCAGGTTTTTCTGCTGGCACTGAAACTGTGTTCGGAATCAGTTTTTGACATTCGCTGTCAGTTGTGTATAGGGTAATATTAATAGTCTTGTCAGTCGCAGCTAGAGAAGTTGACAAAGCGGTATTTTCAGTAAAGGGTTCTGTAGAAAAAGGCGGCTCTTGGCTCGATTTAGCTCGCAGTTTAGCCAGGGTTGGGATTTGGGATGAAGTAGTGTTGGTTGGTGTAGCGGTGGCTGCTGTAGCCGTTTCGTCGAGATTACCAGAGGCTTGGGTTGAACTACAACTGCTGATGCTGGCGGCGATCGCTACAACAATAAAAGGGATAATATATTTTTTATTTGTATTCATAATTTTGTCGCTGTATTGTTTTATCAACTTCAGTGCGGCTAGTATAAAATCCGCATAAATTATCGAGAAATGGGATGAGTTAATTTTGGTGAAAATTAAGGCGATCGCTTCCATCATCGCGACAATGTTATTTTCACAGGCTAAATAGGGAAACATACATACTGAAGTCTACTTCAAACCCCTAGCTAGCAACCGACTTTGATTATGGCTTGCAATTCCATCACGGTAGATAAAAGTACTTATGAATCTCTTCAACAAGAATTGGTAGAACTGCGTCAGATAGTTTCCCGGTTGCAGTCCCAGACAGAAGTGGCTGTATGTAAAAGCGAAGCCTGGTTTGCACGCTTGGCAGACAATGTACCAGGGGTAATTTACCAATTTCAGCTTTTCAATGATGGTACTATATCCTTTCCCTATGTTTCTTCTGGATGTCGAGAAATCTATGAACTAGAACCTTCACAGGTTTACCAAAATCCAGAGCTGTTATTTGCAGCGGTTCATCCGAAAGACCTTCCTGGGTTACAGGAAGCAATTGCCATTTCCACTCAAACCTTAGAAAACTGGGAATATGAGTGGCTAACTATCACACCTTCTGGGAAGCAAAAATGGTTGAAAGGAATTTCTAAACCTGAGCGACAATCAGATGGCTCAATTCTTTGGGATGGCTGCATAATTGATGTTAGCGAACTGCAAGCAGCGCTGCGCGATCGCAAACAAGCAGAAATAGCGCTACAACTCTTGAATCAAGAGTTAGAAGTTAAATTTCAAGAACACACAGCAGCCTTACATGAGAAAAGTTCAGAATTAGAGGCTATGCTTAATGCCTTTCCTGACTTATTCTTTCGATTGGCTCCCGATACCACTATTTTAGATTACAAAGCTGGCTCTCAAGATAGCGAATTGTATGTTCCATCAGAGGTATTTTTAGGAAAGCGGATGGTGGAAATTCTTCCTCCAGAAGTTCGAGAAAAGATGCAGCAAGCAATTGTCCAACTTCAAGAAAGTTCATCTTTAGTCAGTGTTGAGTATTCGCTATCAATGCCTAATGGTGAAGAATACTATGAAGGACGGCTCGTTCCCTTTGCCAATAATAACATTATTTTGATTGTGAGAAATGTCAGCGAAGAGCAAGCTGCGTTACGCGATCGCAAACAAGCAGAAGCTCGACTACAAGAGCAAGAGCAGTTTTTACGCAGTATATACGATGGAGTTGAATGCTCTATATTTGTCATCGACGTTTTAGAAAATAGCGAATTTCGTTCTGGGGGTTGGAACTTAAACGTAGAAAAATCAACAGGTAAGCGTAGTGTTGAGGTAGTTGGAAAAAACTTGGCAGAAATTTTTGGTGTTGCTAGAGCCGCAGAAATATATCATCAATGTAACACTTGCCTCGTTGCAGGCGTTGCTATCTCTTTTGAAGAATGCCTAACTTTACAGGGTGAAGAAAATTGGTTACTAACTACATTCAATCCTCTCAAAGACAGTCAAGGTCGAATTTATCGTTTGGTAGGAACAACCTTTTCTATTACTGACCGTAAGAAAGCGGAAGTTGCACTTAAAGCTAGCCAGCATTTTATTCAACGTATTACCGACTCCATTCCTAATACTATTTATATCTACGATTTAGAAGAACAGCGCAATATATACGCAAATCATGAAATAGCTGAAATTCTCGGCTACTCGATTGAAGAAATTCAAAAGTTGGGAGCAGAACTTCTTCCCAAAACTATTCATCCTGATGATTGGGAAAAAGTCCAAATCTATCACCAAAAATTTCCTACAGCTGTTGATGGTGACATTTTTGAGCTTGAGTATCGCATGAAAGATGCAGATGGAAAATGGCGTTGGCTTTATAGTCGAGACACCTCTTTCAACCGTAATGCTGACGGTAAAGTAAAACAAGTTCTTGGTGTGGCAACTGATATCACCGTTCGTAAAGAAGCCGAAATTCAATTGCAACAACAGGCTGAGTATTTAGAAAACACTTTAAACCAATTGCAACGCACCCAAGCTAAACTCATCCAAAGCGAGAAAATGTCTTCGTTGGGTAATATGGTTGCAGGTGTCGCTCACGAAATTAACAATCCGGTTAACTTTATTCATGCTAATCTAATTCCGGCTTGTGAATACTCCGAAAATTTGCTGCAATTAGTGGAACTTTATCAACAATACTACCCCAATCCTCCAGAAGAAATTCAAGTAGAAATCGAAGATATTGACCTTGATTTTATCAAAGAAGATTTAATGAAACTTCTTCAGTCGATGCGAGTAGGAACTCAGCGCATCCGTGAAATCGTTTTGTCGCTGCGGAATTTTTCTCGTCTGGATGAAGCTGAATTTAAGCAAGTAAACATCCATGAGGGTATTGACAGTACGCTGATGATTCTGCACAACCGTCTGAAAGCTAAACCAGAACATCCAGAAATTTCGGTTATTAAAGAGTATGGCAAACTTCCCGCTCTTGAGTGCTATCCTGGTCAACTCAATCAGGTCTTTATGAATATTTTTGCCAATTCTATAGATGCTTTAGAAGAGTCATTTGTCAATAACAAAGAACAAAAAATTAATCCACAGATTTGTATTAATACTGAAGTTGTTAATTCAAACTGGATAGTAATCAGAATCGCAGATAATGGTCAAGGCATTCCACCAGAAATACTTTCAAAACTATTTGACCCTTTCTTTACTACGAAAGATGTAGGTAAAGGTACAGGATTAGGACTATCTATCAGTTATCAAATTGTCGTAGATAAACATGGTGGTAAATTATCTTGTCACTCAATACTTGGACAAGGTGCAGAATTTGTAATTGAGATTCCTGTTACTCAGGTAAAAGCGAGTTAAGACACAATTAAAAATTGCCGGAACTTTCCTAGAGACGTTCCGCTGGAACGTCTCTACAATATATGCAATTTGTCGATATAATATGAATCAATAAAAATTAAATGCCTGACAGGTTAATATTTAAATTATTCCCAGACTATTTGCAAATCTAGAATAAAACCTGCTAAAACATCTTCTGTTGATAAAAGTCGTCGTCTGTGAGTGTAATGATGGAGTTGAAGTTTACAGTAATGGCTGTCATGGTAATAAAGAATTTTAGAGGACTTGTCTATAGTTTGAGGCTTTAAGTTCAAAGGTGCATCGAAGAGTGGATAATTAAGCGATCGCTTTTATTCTCACATCAAGCCTTATAATTTTATCTTCATTATCATAATTTATGAAATAAGTCAACATATGTAACATTAAAAAGTAAGGCAAAGGCTAAAACATAGAATTTAGGAGCAATATAGATGATACGACCACGCAAGAACTTTGCCCAGCATTGGCTCAAAAGTGAAAAAGCACTTCAGTCAATAGTAGAAGCAGCTGAATGTAACCAAAGCGATCGCGTTCTGGAAATTGGACCTGGTACCGGCATTCTCACTCGTCGTTTATTACCAAACGTCAAATCTTTAGTCGCAGTGGAAATTGACCGGGACTTGTGCAAATTATTAGTCAAGCAACTGGGTCAAAGTGATAATTTCTTACTTCTGCAAGGAGATTTTCTCACCTTAGATTTACCATCTCATGTTGCAGCTTTTGAAGCTTTTCAAAACCCAAATAAAGTTGTAGCTAATATTCCCTACAACATCACTGGACCAATCATAGAAAAGCTACTTGGTACCATTGCCAAACCAAACCCTCAACCATTTGATTCAATAGTACTACTAGTACAAAAAGAAGTAGGAGAAAGATTATATGCTAAACCAGGTTCAAAAGCTTTTGGAGCATTAAGCGTGCGGGTACAATATTTAGCTGAATGTAAGTTAATTTGTACAGTACCCTTCTCTGCATTTTCCCCACCCCCAAAAGTAGATTCAGCAGTTGTGCGCTTAGTTCCCTACCAAATAGAACCACCAGCAAATGACCCCCGACGATTGGAAACTTTGGTAAAGTTAGGATTTGGGGAAAAGCGCAAAATGTTAAGAAATAATTTGCAGTCGATTGTAGAACGCGCCAGCCTGACACAATTACTAGAACAATTAGAGATCAATCCTCAAGCTCGTGCTGAAGATATTAGCGTGTCTCAATGGGTCGCTTTAGCAAATCAATTAGGAAGTCTGAAGCCTGAAGTGTAAAACTTTCATTTTTCATCCTTTATCATTCGTCCTTCATCCTTTTTAAAATGCATTCTTACACCTTAATTGCTCCTGCTAAAATCAACTTGTACCTGGAAATCATAGGCGATCGCGCTGACAATTACCACGAGTTAGCAATGATACTTCAAAGTATCGACTTGGCAGACGAAATTGAGTTGCATTCTATCAGCACTGACACGATTCGCGTTCATTGCAACCATCCGCAAGTACCGACAGACCAAAGTAATCTGGCATACCGAGCAGCCGAATTGATGGCAACGCAATTTTCTAACACCTTTGCTAAATACGGAGGTGTAGAAATCAACATCACCAAACGGATTCCTGTAGCTGCGGGTTTAGCTGGGGGTTCGACGAATGCAGCAGCGGTTTTGGTAGGAATTAATTTATTGTGGAAGTTGGGACTAACTCAGTCAGAATTAGAAGAACTGGGAGCTACTTTAGGTTCAGATGTACCATTCTGCGTTGCGGGTGGAACAGCGATCGCTACAGGTAGAGGTGAACAACTTTCTCCCTTGCCAAGTTTAAATAATATATATATAGTATTGGGTAAATACAAAAGCTTAGAAGTTTCTACCCCTTGGGCTTATAAAAGCTATCGACAAGAGTATAGTGATTCTTACATTAGAGATAGCGATAATTTAGCAATTCGTGCGTCGGCAGTACATTCAGGAGAAATGGTCAAAGCGATTTTGCATCAAGATGCCAAAGAAATCGCCGAAAAACTGCATAATGATTTAGAAAAGGTAGTATTACCAGCTTATCCGCAAGTATTGCAGTTGCGAGAAACTTTTGCTAGTGCAGGAGTTTTGGGAACAATGATGTCTGGTTCCGGACCAAGTGTGTTTGCGCTGTGTGAGTCTCAAGAACATGCAGAACAAGTTAAGCTGCAAGTGAGGACAGCGACGAAGAACGAAGATTTAGAATTGTTTGTAACTCAAGCGATCGCGCATGGAATTCAGATAGCATCTTAACAGCGGATAGTCGTATATGAATTCTCCATTTCCTGGAATGAATCCTTATCTGGAAAATCCCCTATTTTGGTCAGAAGTACATCATCGGTTAATCGCAGTCATAGCCGACGAGATTGAGCCAAATATACCTCCTCAATATCGAGTTGCGATTGAGCAGCGTACTTATTTAAGTGATGAAGAGGATTCTATCTTGGTAGGTATTCCTGATGTGACTATTTTTTCTCAACAATCAAATCAGAAAGAGCATTCATCAACAGCTACACAAGTTTATACCACAGATGGGATAACGGTGACAATACCCATGCCAGAAAATGTCACAGAAAGTTACTTAGAAATTCGAGAAATAGACACGGGATTTGTTGTCACAACAATTGAAATTCTCTCACCTAAAAATAAAAAAGCAGGTGAAGGAAGAAAAGCTTATGAACGAAAGCGAAAACAAGTTTTAGCCAGTCTTACCCATTTAGTAGAAATTGATTTACTCCGAAATGGTCGGCAAATGTCTTTATTAGGAGAAGTGCCAGCAACAGATTATCGCATAGTTGTTAGTCAAAGTGAAACTCGCCCTCAAGCTAAATTATACGGCTTTAGCGTTCGCGAAAAAATTCCGACTTTCGTGTTACCCTTGCAGTCAGGAGATAGAAAAGTGATTTTAGATTTGCAACCTTTATTAAATCGAATATATGCGCGTGCCAGATATTATTTAACTATTGATTACAATCAAGAGCCAATACCACCACTAAAAGCAGAGGATAAAGCATGGGTTGATACACTTCTACGCGGACTAGGGAATAGAAAATAGATAATGGCTAATGGGGAATTACCAATCTAAAATCCAAAATAATATGAGTGACCCAAATTTCATTCAGCAACCAGAGACACAAAAAAATACAGCGACTCCGTTACGCTGTTTAATTGGGTCAATAATTTCTGGAGGACTTGCGATCGCTGTTTATTCATTATTAAATGCGATCGCTATCAGTTTTGCCACGAACCCCATCCATTCACAAAACCAATTAACCATCAGAATTTCCTCCGCAGTGCGTACCCTAGTTCTAGGTGTATTCACCTTAGGAACAGGGGTATTTGCGATCGTAACTCTTGGTTTGTTTGCTTTAGGAGTACAATTATTGCTAGAGCAGTTGAGACAAAAAAGTTAAACTGCGCCGACATTTTCCAGCCTAAATTGATGTTTTTTCCGCCAACTTTGGGGAGGTATCTCGTTGTGTTGACGGAACTGACGGGAGAAATGACATGCATTTTGGTAGCCCAAACTGGTAGCAATTTGCTCGATACTTTGGTCACTATTCTGAAGTAGATAACGTGCGGCTGCCATTCTGCGCTTAACAATCCAAGTGTTTACGGTGTCTCCCGTTTTCTTTGCAACTCGATTAGTTAAGTAAGCGGAGGAATAACCAACTGCTTGAGCTACATCACACAAAGTAATTCCTTCTTGATAATGAGCTTCGATATAATCAAAGACTTCTTTAAGTTGAGGAACCGTTGGAAAGTTAAATTCAAGAGCTTCTTCGGTTGAAGTTTTTGGTGTGGGTAATGATGCTGAAATTTTATGAGAATTGATCGCACACCAATAGCGAATCTGAGTTTGCTTTTCTAATCGGGTGGTGATCGCTCTCAGCAATTGATCTACTGTACAAGGTTTGCTAAGATAGTCATCTGCGCCCAATTCCATGCCTTTACGGACATCTTCTGCGGTGTTGCTACCAGTCAGAAAAATGAAGGGAATAATCGCTGTTATTGGCTCTTGACGCAAAGCACTTAGAACGGCATAACCATCCATATCCGGCATGATAATATCACAAATTATCAAGTCGGGTGAATGCTCCTGTGCTAGCTGGATGCCAGTTAGACCGTTATTAGCACCGATAGTCTCAAAACCTTCAGATTGCAGACCATCTAAGAAGAGATTGCGGGTGATTGCATTATCTTCAATTACGAGAATTTTTTTGACTGATTCTTGCATCATAATTAAATTACCACAATTTTTAGTAGAAAATAAACACTGAACATTAGCCGAGTAATTAATTCTGACTGAGTTAAAGTTTTTATTCAAAACTTAAGATTCAGCAATTCTATTGGGCAACACGACAGTAAATTTAGTGCCTGCACCCACATCACTTTCAACAGCAATTCGACCTCCATGTATCTCTACAAGAGTTTTGACAACCGATAAACCCAAACCAGTACCGGGGATACTATCGACATTGCTACCGCGATAAAATGCTTCAAATATTTGTTGTCTATCTACTACCGGAATTCCAATCCCAGCATCTTTAACTTGAAAAATTACCTCTTCATCTTGACAGTAAAGTTCAAAAGTAACCGTGCTGCCATCAGGAGAATACTTTATTGCATTTGATAACAAATTCGTTAAAATATGGTGCAGTAGTTTAGGATCTAAATAAGCAGTTGAGTAGTCACCTGGGGTGATAAAATCAATTGATGTTTGCTTATCACTTGCTAAGTGCATCTGGGCTATAATATCCCGACAGAACTGTTGTAAGTCAACTGGTCTGGGGTTACATTCTAACTTAGCAGCTTCTGCTTTCCCAAACAACAAAACCTCATCTAAGAGTTGGCTGATTTCATGAACAGCATTTTGAATTAAATCCAGATAAGAGCGGGTTTTCTCCTCATTCCATTGGTGAAGATGGCGTTTGAGTAAATCAGAAGAAAATGAGACAATATTCAATGGTGTGCGGAATTGATGACACAGCATAGAGACAAAGCGTTCTCTGAGTTCGCTGAGTTTTTTTGCTTGATCTAAAGCTTGTCTAACTTCTGATTCTGCGCTTTTATAATCGGTGATATCAATCGCTGTGATAAATTCGACTGGTTTGCCAGAAAAATCAAGCAATCCATCCATCATTTCCACAGTACAAGCTAACCAACGCTGTAAGCCATTTTTGGTGACAATCTGCATTTCTTGGTATTCACAGGTAGCCGCACGATCTAGGTTATTGACTTGCCTGAGCTTTTTGCTTTTAATTAATTGGTTAAGATTGAAGTTATTGAGCAGTTCTTTCTTAGTGTAGCCAGTGAGTGCCTCTGCTGCGTGATTGACGTAGCAAAGCTTTGAGTTTTGAATTAAGAAAACACTGGCATCTGTGGTTTCTGCCAAAATGCGAAATCTCGATTCGTTCAGCTTGAGTGCTGCTTCAGTACGTTTAAATTCTGTAACGTCCCAAATACTCCAGACTCTGCCGATAATTTTATCATCAAGTCGTTGCGGTTCCGAGTAGTGTGCAAAAGTTCTCCCATCTTTCAATTCTACCAAATCGTATCTTTCGCGATCGCATTGAATTTCCATTTCCCAAACGCAATCACGAAAAAGCTGTGGATCTTTAACTTGACTCTCAAAAAAGCCTTTAGCTCGTTTGCATTTTCTGGATATGGTTACTGACTTGGGGAGTTGCCACATATCCGTAAATTTTTGATTGTAGCAAAGAATCTCACCATCAAAATTTACCGCAAGTATGCCATTAGCAGTAGATTCGAGAGTCGAACGCAGTAAATTAACAGATGTTTTGAGTTCTTCTTCTTTGCGCTGATATTCCGCAGATACTTCTTGATGTAACTCAATGTTGGCATCTTTGGATTTATCAGCATACTGTTGCATTGAAAATTCTAGTATCTCCTCACTGCGATCGCTTGCGATTGCACAAGCAATTTGCTTACCTTGATGTTCTATGTAGGTGAGGGTAATCCCCATCAAAAACATCTGCCCTTTCTTTGTGCGGTAACGCGACTTCAAAGAAAGGGAACCAAGGGAACACAGCGATCGCCATTGTTCTGACCAAACTTCTTTTGAGAAATCTACATCGACATCCTGCAACTTCATCCTCAGTAATTCCTCACGGGAATACTCAGTCATGCGACAGGTAGCATCGTTTACATAAATAAACTCGGAGTTCTCTTGTAAACAAAAAGCGGCATCTGCAACCTGATTTATCAGTAAATTAGCCAATTGCAACTCTTGAGCCGTTGAAGCCAATTTAAAGTTGGATGGTACTAACTTGTAATCACCAAGATTCATAGCCCTAAGCCTTTCCAATCCGTCTGCACCAATGTCATAAATGGGCTTGTAATCATGAATTACTAAAAAAAATTTTCAGGTATTAGTTTGTCTAATCCCAATTATTAAATTATCAGAAAATTCATCCGCTTTACAAAACTTTACTTAATCTTTACAATTCCTCATTTTGAGATTTTAATATAACAAATAGAAACGAAAATAAAAGGGTCGTTTTAAACAAGAGAAAGGGAAAATCAAACCATTTCTATTGCTTACACTCACCCTTACCTTTTTTCGCTTAAAAATGCCAAGAAAATCGTTAATTTAGTTAATAATTCCGGCAAATATGACTGAGAAATTTAATTTTTATTAATTTCCTCCTTGATAAATTTCATCAAGAAACACATTTCTTAGTAAGCAATATACGTAATTTTTCAACATCCACCAAAAGGTAGACAGGGTATTAAATATTCATGTGTGGAAGGACACAAACATTTGAGGTGAAAGCTATTTACCAGATACAGAGCTACAAAGAACAAATGATTTTTTGTTCACTTTGCTTGGAAATTTGCGTGTAATTTTTCATACTTATATTTTAGATATTTAAGGGGATTGCTATCTGATTCAACTACCGCAAGGAATAGATTTGTAAGCTATGCATAATCAGCATTGCAGCTATTGCTAAACAGCAAAAGAATTGACAAGGGGATCAAAAGATTATTCATTGTAAATACTTCTTAATCTCCCGTAGGCTTGTTTCCAGAAGCACAGTAGAAAAGTTTAGTACTAACTATCTATCTATATATTTTTGCGATATTTAAGTGTTCCCACTGTCAACTAAGCCTGGTCAAAAGTTACAAGAGAAACTCAGTTTTTGGTTTTCTACATTTCCGAAAAAATGAGCCTCAGGGTTGGTTGAGTGAGCAACAGGGAGTATTGTACCAGCACTTTTCTAAAATTTACGTAAAAGCAATGACTCAAAAATATACCGCATCTACAACACAAATCACCGCAGAACCGTACAAGCAAAACGGTTATCTAGAATCAGGGGCAAACTCCAAATCGCTGACAGTTGCGGATGCGATCGCCGAAATGTTGGAGAACTTGGGAGTAGGCTGTGCCTATGGTGTCGCCGGAGGAGCGATGGCAAGCCTTTGGGGCGCCCTATCGAATAGTACCATGCAGGTACTCAACTTTCGCCATGAAGCCGGAGCCGCCTTTGCCGCTACTGAAGCCTACTTTGCCAGTGGTAGTCCGAGCGTAGTTTTCACTACCGCAGGACCTGGAATGACCAACGCCCTCACAGGCTTGTTTGCGGCTCGTGGAGAAGGCGCAAAAGTGATTTTGTTATCAGCTTGCACCTCAGCAGCACATCGCGGACGCTGGGCAATTCAGGAAACCAGCAGCAGCACATTGCCCACTAGCGGCATATTCACCTCAGGAGCGCTGTTCAACTATGCTGTCACCATTGAATCTGCCGCTCAACTACCGCAGATTTTTAGAAGAATTGCTCTTGGGTTAGCGCAACCGGGTGGATTTGTGGCGCATTTGAGTATCCCCACAGGTGTACAGACAAGCACAGTTGATGAAACAACGTTGCCCGATTTAGGAGTTGGTTCTTTATCAGTAGCGGCATCAGAAGAAGCGATCGCCAAATCTGTTGAATTACTATCCGAAGGACCCTTTGCCATCTGGGTTGGATTCGGTGCGCGAAATGCAGCCGAAGAAATACTCCAGCTTGCAGAAAAAACAGGTGCAGCAGTTATGTGTTCACCTCGCGGTAAAGGTATCTTTCCTGAAGAACATCCGCAGTTTGTCGGAGTCACAGGTTTAGGTGGTCATGGGTCTGTCATGACATACATGCAATCTGGAACTCCCTTACGCACCCTAGTCTTAGGAACACGCTTAGGTGAACCGACCTCGTTTTGGAGTCCGGTAATGGTTCCCTCAGGTGGTTTTGTGCACGTAGACATTGACCCAGAAGTGCCAGGAGTAGCTTACGCATCAGCCAAAACCTACCCCGTGCAAGCTGATATCAAAGCCTTTGTCAAAGCCTTGTTGAAGCACATACCAGAGAATGCCGCGCAGGAATCCTTACCCAAGCCCGAACAAGAACCGATTGAACCTGGTGCCCCAGATACTCCAGTCCGACCAGAAGTATTGATGGCAGCCATTCAAAAAGTCATCGTCGAAGGTAGCGATGCTGTAGTCATGGCAGAGTGCGGTAACTCCTTTACCTGGTCAACTAATTTACTGAGATTTTCAGAAACTAATCGTTACCGAGTCAGCACCGGAGTAGGAGCAATGGGTCACGCCGTTACCGGAGTTGTTGGAGCCGCGCAAGCCAGGAATGGTAAAGCCGTAGCGATTGTTGGTGATGGAGCAATGTTGATGAATAACGAAATCAGCACCGCCGTTAAATACCAAATTCCCGCAGTCTGGATTGTGTTGAATGATGCACGTTACAACATGTGCCATCAAGGGATGAAATTGTTGGGATTGACAGGAGCAGATGCATCAATTCCCCCCACAGACTTTGTGATGATTGCTAAAGGAATGGGAGCAGAAGGAATCAGAGTCTTGAAAGAGTCTGATGTAGAGGCAGCGTTAGAACAAGCGATCGCATCAGAAGTTCCCTTCGTTATCGATGTCATCATTGACCCTAATCGAGCCGCACCTTCCAAAGGTCGTAATCAAGGTTTAGCAGCGCAAGGAGTTAAAGCAACCCCCGCGAAAAATTCCGGAATGCTTTCATTTCCAAACATCTAATTATCAATTGATAGTGGTTATTAGTTAGTAGTTAGTTGTTAATTGCGAGTTATTGACAATTACTAACTATGATCCAAAATCACAAATCCCAAATCTAAAAGTGGAGTGTAGGGTGAACCTTTTTGAAACAGTAGAAGAAATGGGTCATGAGCAAGTATTATTTTGTCATGGCAAAGACCCAGATATAAAAGCAATAATTGCCATCCATGACACTAGCTTAGGACCAGCAATGGGTGCAACCCGAATGTTGCCTTATGTCAACGAAGAAGCTGCTTTAAAAGATGCCCTTCGTTTAAGTCGTGGTATGACATATAAAGCAGCTTGTGCCAACATTCCCGTTGGTGGAGGCAAAGCAGTTATTATTGCTGACCCCGCACATAAAACCGAAGAATTATTTCGAGCTTACGGACGTTTTGTAGACAGACTACAAGGACGTTTTATCACTGGGCAAGACGTGAATCTTACCCCGGAAAATGTCAGAACAATTAGTAAAGAAACTAATTATGTAGTCGGTGTAGAAGAAAAATCTGGCGGACCTGCTCCCATCACCGCTAAAGGTGTATTTTTAGGCATAGAAGCTGCGGTTAAATTTCGTTTACAAAGCGAAAATTTACAAGGGCTAAAAGTTGCCGTTCAAGGCTTGGGCAACGTCGGCAGAAATGTTTGCCAACTTTTGCACGAAAGCGGTGCAGAGCTTTTTGTCACTGATATCAGTCAAGAAAAAGCAGAAGAAGTAAAACGCAGCTTAGGTGCAACTGTTGTCGCACCAGATGAAATTTACTCTCTAGATGTCGATGTATTTTCTCCTTGTGCATTAGGTGGAATTCTTAACAGTCAAACGCTTCATAATATGAGTGCCTCGATTATTGCAGGTTGTGCCAATAATCAGCTAGCGCAGGAAGAAATCCACGGTCAGATGATTACTGAAAAAGGCATTCTTTATTGTCCAGATTACGTCATCAATGCCGGAGGACTAATCAACGTTTATAACGAAATGATTGGTTATAACGAAGAAAAAGCCTTTCAGCAATTGCAGAATATCTACGACACACTACTTGAGATTTTCGCTCGCGCTAAACAGCAAGAAATCACCACCAACGAAGCTTCCAAGCAGTTGGCAGAAGAAAGAATTATGAACGCTAGAAAGCTCAAGAATGCAGTTCATGCAATCTCGATGAATGGTAGCCGTAAATAATTTCCTTTCCTCGGTTTTTTACGGTAAATAAATAGTATCTAAGTTACAGAGTGCTTCTACCTTTACTCAGAACTCAAAACTTTTAAACAGGAGTGCCCAGTGGAAAAAAATACCTTTGCTACATCTGCTTATATTGCAAATTCACTAGAGAATACTTACGAATACCTTTGCAGTCTAAAAAACTTAGACGAGTGGACACTCTATAGCCGGATGGCAGAGCAAATGGACGAAGATACCTGGCGCGGAACTGCCTCAGGTTATCATAGAGACCTCTACTATCACGTTAAAAAACTGCAACATTCGCAGCTTCAAGGTATTGAGTGGCATTGCGGGCTTGAGTATCAGAAATATTTTCAAGTTTATCCGGTTCTGCTTTTCCCTAGCGATTACATTGAGCCAGGGACAGATGAAAAAGGTGTGTATTTTCACTGGTTAAGTTTTGTCGATCCAAAGCGACAAACTCAGATGATTATGCAGGGAATTCATACCGTACATACTTCTGAATGTCGATCGCTTAAAGCTAACTTGGAACGCAAAGCTGGTCTGACATCAGCCGAAAAAGGGCGTTACTTTATTAATACTGACACCATCTATGTTGATGCTCCTATAGAAGTAGGAGTCGCGTATTTGTCAGATTTGAGAAATATGAATGACTGGGCACATTTAGTGCGAGCAGATGGCGAAACTTCTGCTTCATCGGGTGAGTATCGCGATGAATACGGTCATAAAGTCAAAGTTTCGCTGCGGGTAGAACCTGTTAGCCAATGGTATTTGGTAGAGCATGAGTTCTTTTATCCTGAGCAAGGATTTTATCAGCGCTGTCCGAGCATGTTGATACCAGCTTCTTATGCTTTCGGTGATCCAGAAGCTCCTGGTTTCATTCTGCACCGAATCACATTTTGGAAACATGGTCAACAACTGCCTTACGGCAAACTTCAAATTGAAGACTTTGGTGCTGAGAATATGAACATCAAACGTTTGACAGAAGCCAAAGCCGGTAATCTGCAATCGTTTGACCGTGGTATGAGCTACGCTCCGCTGGCTAAGTAGTTAGGAGACAGGAGTCAGGAGATAGGAGATAGGAGACAGGAGACAGGAGACAAAAGTTAAAAGAGGAATTTTGCCTAAGTTTCTCAGTAATTGTTCAGAATTCTGACTCCCGACTCCTGAATTCTGACTCCTAACTCCCGACTCCCGACTCCCGAATTCTTAGATTCCCAAATTTTTATTAGATATGAAACTGAAGGAACATACTATTACGTCGTTTGCAGTACTTGCCGACGGTCTTAATAATCCCAAAGGTCTAAGCTTTAGTCCCGACGGTAGTCTTTATATTGCAGAAGCGGGAATTGGGGGAGATGGAAAGAGTGTTCCATCACCGAGCGGTCAAGGTGATTTATCTTATGGCACGAGTGGTGCGATCGCCAAAATTGAAAATGGCATCGTTAAACGTGTACTCACAGGTTTACCTTCTGTCGCATTTGCCGATGGGACTGGAGCTGCTGGTCCTCACGATATAAAATTTGATGCTCAAGGTAAGGCTTATGTTGTGATTGGCTATGCTGCCGATGCAGCTTTACGCGATCGCACATTAGGCAACACTGACCTAGGAAAAATTATCACTGCCGACTTAAGTACAAATACTTGGAGTATTACTGTCGATCTAGCTAATTATGAACTTACGAACAAGTCTATATCAAGTTCATGTGAAGTTGTCAGTAACCCCTTGTCTTTTTACATAGACGCAGATAAGCTTGTATTAGTTGATGCAGGGGCGAACACCGTCCTCAGTGGAAATATTGATGGCAGCGGTCTGAAGGTAATTGCTGCAATTCCCAACCAGATATTAACTAATCCAATCTTCCCCGGTTCTAACTCGCAAAATTTTGACCGGGGACATGTACCACCACCTAACGCTTATCGTCAGGCACCACCATCGCAGATAGCAATTCAATCAGTACCTACAGATATTGTTAAAGGTTCTGACGGTGCTTATTACGTCAGCGAATTTACTGGTTTTCCCTTCCCAGAAGGTCAAGCAAAAATATACCGTATTGATGCTGACGGACTAACAGTCTACGCAGATGGTTTTACCCAACTAATTGACTTAGCTTTTGATACTGAAGGCAACTTGTATGCATTGCAGCATATGAATGCCTCCGGTTGGAAAGGAAAACCAGAAGGATCTCTGATCAAAATAGCGACCGATGGTACTCGCACGACTCTATTAAGTGGTAATGGATTGGAGTCACCCGCAGCCTTCACCATTGGTTCAGATAATGCCTTCTATGTCATCAACCGAGGCGGTCGTCCAGGACAAGGACAAGTAATCAGAATTGAGAATACGTCCATGCTGTGAACCCGCTTCTGCTTTAGGCAAAGGCAAAGCATTGGTGGATATCTTCACCAACAGCTAAAAAAAGTTTCACTTTCACTTTCAAGCGATCGCTTCTCCACAAAGAGGGGCTACATCAGGGAATGCTTGATTTCCCCCAGTTCCTGGGAATCGTTGTCTAACTACTTACCAAACTTTCCACAACTAACAACTTTCACTCTCAATATGAAACTCAAGTCATTTGCCCTTACACTTTTCGCTGTTAGCGTTGCCACTGTTACTGTAAGCCAAGCTGCACAAGCTGCATCGTTTTCGGTAATTGCCGATGGTCTTGATAACCCCCGCAACATGGCATTTGGTCCGGACGGCAGCCTTTATGTCACAACCAGTGGTAAAGGTGGCGACGGAAACGACGGTAGATGTATCGCATCACCAAGCGCCCAATACATTCCTTTATGTGCTGGTCAGAATGGTAGCGTCATCAAAATTGCTAAAGATGGGACAAAAACAAACGTACTGTCAAATCTCACATCTATCGCATTAGTACCATCTGGAGAACAAGCAGCAGGTCCTGCGGACTTCAAATTTGATTCCAAAGGTAACGCTTATCTGTTGACAGGTGTTGCTGGCGATCCAACCTTACGCGATACCGTATTAAAAGCTCCTGACTTGGGAAAACTGTATAAAGTTGACTTGGCAAGTGGTTCGCTGACAACTCTTGCCGATTTTGCACAGTAGGAAGCCGCAAATAATCCTGATGGCACTGATTTAATTTCTAACCCCTATGCCTTCGCAATCAAAGGTGATAACGCTTACGTTGTTGATGGCGGTGGAAATACTGTATACTCTGTCGGACTTGATGGCAGCGGTATTAAGAACGTAGCTGGCGTTCCTCAGAAACTAATAAATCTAACTGTAGACCAATTCCCAACTCTTCCAGAAGGGACAGTAAACCCAGCAGAAGGTCAACCACTACCCCCAGGTTATACACAAGCTAGCAATGGTCTGCCCGTATCAAACCAATCAGTACCTACAGGTATCGCAGTTGCTCCAGATGGCAGTTTAACTCTCAGCGAATACACTTACTTCCCTTATCCAGAAAACGAAGCACGTATCTTGTCAGTTAACCCTGATGATTTGTCAATTAAAACCATTTACGATGGCTTTACGCAGTTGACTGGCGTGGCTTATGATGCTGACGGCAGCTTGTATGCATTGCAACACATCAATAGTTCCGAATGGAAGAACATTCAACAGGGTGGTGTGATCACCGGTGATATTAGCGGTTCTTTGATCAAAATTGCTAAAGATGGTACTCGCACAACTGTCTGGAGTGGTAACGGATTAGAAGCGGCTTCTGGTATTACTGTCGGTGCTGATGGTAACTTGTATATCTCAAACCGCGCCAGACTCGCCGGCGCAGGACAAGTGATCAGAATTGACCCAAGATCGGCGAGAGTACCCGAACCAAGTGCTGGTGCAGGTCTATTAGCTGTTGCTGCTTTAGGTGCAACCGCTGCAATGGGCAAACGCAAACGCCAACAAAAGTCAAGAGAAGAGTTGCTAGCTAAAGTAGAAATTCTCTAATTCCTCATTTCTGAGCGAATGCTCAAAAAATAAGCTGCCGTGTTCAAGACAGCAGCTCAAATCCAAGCTTCCCAGATTACATCTGGGAACAAAAACCCTGGAAAGAGTATACCTCAAACAACAGAGAATTCACTATGGGATTAGTCAAAAATTTATCATTTGCTTTAGTTGGTGCGGGATTTGCAGTTGTAGCAACAGCTACTCAAGCTTTTTCGTTAAGCTTGAAATACGACAGTTCTATCGGTAGTCCTGGCTTCGCTCCTGGGCAACTCTTTGTTCCCCAAGGCATAACCGTACAAGAAGGAACTGGGAATATTTACGTAAGTAACGGTCGTGGTTTGAACCCAGACGGCAGCTTTAACCCGGCGATCGGTAACAAGGTCGAAATATACAACCCTCAGGGTACTTATATTGGGGCAGTTGGCGAAGGTGGCAAAGGACCCGGACAATTCGACGAGCCATCAGCTTTAGAATTCGACCCGCAGACCGGGAATCTGTATGTAGGTGATGTTTTCAACAACCGCGTTAATGTCTACGATTCCACAGGCAAGTTTGTCAACTCCTTTGGCGAATTTGGCGGTCTGATAGAAGGTAGAGCTTTCTTTGGACCATCCGGTGTGACATTCGATAAAGCTGGCAATGTGTATATAGGTGATTTTAGCGGCGACAAAATCAACAAATATACCAAAGACGGACAGCTACTTGGTAGTATTGGCACAAGTGGTACTGCACCTGGGCAGTTTCAAGGACCGGCGGGTCTAAGAATTTCCCCAGTTAGTGGCAATTTTTATGTAAGTGACCAGTTTAACAACCGCGTTCAAGTACTTGATCCAAGTGGTAATCCGCTGTTTACATTTGGCACACAAGGCTCTGGAGATGGACAGTTTCTTCAGCCAATCGGTCTAGAAGTGGATGAATATGAGAATATCTATGTAGCTGATTCGATTAACAGCCGCGTCCAAGTATTCGATAAAAACGGTAAGTTCCTAACTGCATATGGTCAACCTGCCCTTGATGCATCTGGCAATCCTGTACGACCTCCTGCATTAACTGACCCCCCATTTGGTACCCCCCTCGACCTCACACCAGGCAGATTTAACTGGACGGGTGGCACAAGCTACAGAGATGGCAAGCTGTATGTCGGCGACTTCTTCCAAGGTCGCGTCCAAGTGCTGAAGGTAGAAGGTCAAAACAAAAAAGTGCCTGAACCTAGCACGGCATTAGCTTTAGGATTGTTGGGAATAGGAGCTACTGTTGTCAAATTGAAGAAAGACAAGCGGCAAAGAACAATCATCAGTTTAGAGAAGCAACTGCAAAAGACTATAGTTTAGCCTCGTACCCTCGTTCCCAGGCTGTAGCCTGGGAACGGATTTTGGGAGGCTCTGCCTCCCGATACATATCCGTGAGGCTCTGCCTCAATGATTGCACTCCCTGTCAGAGACAGGGAACCACA
>JBPCQW010000418.1:0-31321 GCA_050997715.1 Hassallia sp. | reverse complement strand
TGCCAGTGCTGGTCAGTGGTTTCGCTTATCGATGGCGGTGAGTGCAGATTTAAAAGATACAATAAATGAAGCCAAGCAAGCGGGAATGCAGATTGTGGCAACTTTGCCAAGTGCAACTTTAACTTATTGGCAAGTAGATTGGCGAAAACCAACTTTGATTTTATTGGGTAATGAAGGTGCGGGTTTATCGGCTTCTTTAGCGGCAATGGCAGATGTAGAAGTGAAAATACCCCTGAGTCCAGGGGTGGAGTCTTTGAATGTGGCGATCGCCGCAGCTTTAATGTTGTATGAAGCTCAACGACAGAAAATGAGTTACAAGTAGAGACGCCAGAAACATCGCGTCTGTTAGGAGTTAAGAATTATAAAATCGTAACTTTTATTTGATTTTCTTTTCTAGATATTGTTCTATATCAGCAACGGCATCTTCCAAAGCCTCTAAATCAATTTCTGCTTTTATTTCAATTAGTTCAGCATCACTGGTTTTAGCAGTATCGGTTTTTTTTGTTTCTTCCTCTTCAGTCAGACTCTCTTGTAAGATATCCTCCAACTGATTGAGGGATTGAAGAAACTCTTTAGCGGCAGCGCGGCGTTGTTGCTGATTTTGCTCCATAATTTTGATTTGAGAATCGTGATTGCAGTTTCTAATTATGGTTATCTGTACCAAAACTAATTTATTCTGTATCAAATTTACACATTAAAAGGCTTGATGGCAAAATCAGCTAATGTAAAGGCAAAACTAAAACTTTGCTGTTGTTGATAGTAGTGAGCGGTTTACCACTTTTAACCCTTGTTATGAGCGGTTTAAGGCTCAATACATTTAGTCCTTTATTTATTTACCCTCCACTACTAATGAAGGCATATGAGAGAAAGTTAATTTAACTTATCAAAAGTATACAAATGAGAATACAAATTTAGATGATTTGAAAATACGAAATTGTGAACCTTGTTACTGAAGTTAAGTGATATTACTCTTGTCTGATTCTCCACTTTCGGGAAAATAAAGTATAAACAATGAGTTAAATTTTATCTCGGTGCATTGATTTTCATCTGTCTGTTGAAAATTTACTTATTACACACTTGACATGTAGATTATTATGAAAACAACTAATCTTTCAGAAAGCCGATACCAGTGGGAGCCAGCTAATCCTCAATTACCTTCGCATGTAAAGGGAGTTCCAAGAGGAGAAGGGTTTTCTGCGGTGAAGATATTCATTTTTCTTTTCAACACCCTGAAAGGATTAATCGGTCTACTCATAGCACAACTTATACATCTGTTTCCTTTTCTTTACAAACAGAATCAAAAAGGGAAGCTGAGATTTACAGGTACAGCAGATTTTGGCTTAATTAGTATTTTTTCGGGGTTCAATGACTGGGAAAACATTGATGAGTTTAATAATTTTTTTAGACCTTGGACATTTTTGAAAAAGCCATCTGTTGCTCAATCTAAAAAATGGCAGTCAGATACAGAATTTGTTTATGAACGGTTAAATGGAATTAACCCAGCATTTATCAAAAAATGTCGGCAAGAAGATATTTATCCAGTTGGAAAATTCCGCGTTACTGACGAAATACTTAAACCAGTTTGGGGAAATGATATTACTCTGGCTTCAGCAATGGATCGCGATCGCTTGTATTTACTAGACTATAAAATATTCGATAATATACTCAATCCTCAACTAGAAGACCAATTAGGAAGATATGCATTTGCTCCACTTTGTCTGTTATATATAAATGATGAAAAAGAGCTTGTACCTATAGCTATACAATTACATCAAAAAACTGTCAATGATAATGCTATTAACCGCATCTTCTCACCTGCCGATTCTGCTGAAGTCTGGTTAACAGCAAAGACGGTTATAGGATCTGCTGATATTTCTTACCAAGGGATTGTATCACACTTACTCCACACTCACCTAATTGCGGAAACTTTTGCGATCGCTACTTTCAGAAAACTATCACCTCAGCATATTATTTATAAAATTTTAAAACCTCACTTTTTTAATACTCTTGCCATCAATAATATGGCTCGTGGTGTATTTCTTGGTAGAAAAGGTCTTTTTGATATTACAGGAGCTTTGGGTTACACTGGCTCTCATGAACTCTTAACCAGAGGATACAGTGGGAACGGAAGCGAATATAAAGGTGAACCGTGGCTATTTTATAAGCAATCTTTGCCATATGACTTAGCAGAACGTAATGTCTACGATTTGCCAGATTACTATTATCGTGAAGATGCATTATTAATCTGGGATGCTATCAAAGATTACGTCAGCGATGTCCTGAAATTGCAATATAAAGTTGGTGACGAAATTATTAACGATAAAGAACTCCAAGCATGGAAGAACGAACTCATAGACCAAAATTATGGCAACATACAGGGACTTCTTCCCCCTGATAAATTTGACCAATTGAGTGAAAAATTGAATAACTTAGACGATTTAATTGAGATTGTCACAAACATTATTTTCACAGCTACTGTTCGGCATTCGGCTGTTAACTTTGGTCAATATGAATATGCTGCATGGATTCCCAATTTACCGTTCGCTATTTATCAATCTTTTTCAGATTTGCTTGAAGGTGACAACAAACAAAAAATAGATTTAGTTAAAAAACTACCAAATCGTTGGCAATCTATATTACAAATTGTCTTAATGAGTACTTTAAGTTTAGCCCCACCGTATACTAGTAAGTCACTTTTAACTTTAAAAAATCCCTTCTCTCACACTCCTGGAAAACTGGCTTTTGAGAGATTCCAGAAGCATCTGCAACAAATCGAAGAAAAGATATCTGTCCGCAATTTATCTCGTTCTCAACCATACATTTACCTTCTTCCTTCTAAAATTGCCCAAAGTATTGCTATCTAGGAAGTTATTCAGTGTCATTTTCTACTAGCAAGGCACTAGGAATAGTTAGCGGGTGCATTATTTTGGCTTCTACCTATACCCACATAGATTAGAAAATAATATTTGACTGTAAAACTAAGTACGTCAAGCTTTGAAAAGTCAAGATTGATATAGCTATTAATCAAACCCAGTTTTCAAGTTTTCAAGCTCCCATTCCAGAATACTGCTTTAATCCCCGACGCCATAGCAAGCGATTTACACCCAAAAAGACCAAAAACCAACCAATCATTGCCAAAAATCCCCGCGTTACATCTACAGGTAGCCCAACTAAAAGACTTGCTGGGAAATTAATCAAATAAGGAAAAGGTGTTAAAAGTACGATCGCTCTCACAGGTTCGGGAAACACCTCCAAAGGTGCAATTATTCCCGATAAAAATAAATAAAACAATAACCAGAAGTTTTCTAAAGCGCTAGCTCGTTCTGTCCAAAAAGCGAACATCGCTAAAGTATATTGGATCACAAACCGCAAAGCAAAAGCTAGCATCACCGACACTGCAAACAGCAACAAGTTAGCAAAACTCGGCAACCAAAAAGCCTGAGGATAAAGTATAAAAAATAATATTACCAAGAAGAAAGCAAACGGCATCCGCGCCACTCTTTCGGAAAGATGAGAGCTGATATGATGCCATACTGGATCGAGTGGTTGTAACAATCGTGGTGAAAGTTTGCCTTCTACTACTTCCCTTTCAAACTCCCAAATTACCCAGACGACTGTAAATTGCCTAACTAAAAAAACAGCTAGAAAGTAACGAGCAAAATCTACGGGTGTCAAACCGAACTTTCCATTTTGCGCTGCTTGTATCCAAACACCCATGAGAATAATCGGCAAAGAGCCAGCAAGAACCCATAAAATTAACTCGGCTCGATATTCAACCATGTAGGCGTAATATACTGAAAGCAAAGTTAGGGCTTTTTTAATAATTTTTTTCATTTGACTTGATTAAGATTAATTAATTGTGTTCGCTGTTACAAACATACTAAGTTATAAGTTTAACGTAAAGCGATTTTGTGAGAGCGAATTTTGATTCTCAACTATGCGGTTCAATTCTTAAGAAACTGAACCAAGATTAGCTATTGATCGCGGTTATTAGATAGCGATCGCCACTCATTTAGTTGACTTGTATTCCTAATTTTCGATACCTCGCTTCTTCGCTTTGCTACCGTTAAAATCTGACTTGTAAATATTAATACTCGGTTGACTCGGATAAATTACAGAAATGTTTTAGGGAGGCAAAACTGATATGACTCAAAATCATCTACAAGATTTTTGGCAGTTGAGGGTAATAAGTGCTTTAGTGATGAGTGGAGCGATCGTTGCCTCAAGTGGAGGGTATGCCTTTGCACAAAGACAGCAGCCCTGTTTGCCTGGACAGCCATGTACTCCAATTATTAGAATACCAAACCCCCATCCAGGGCATCCAGGAGCGATACCACCATTTGAACTACAGCAAATAAACAAGCTCAACCCACAAGCAATAGAGCAGCTACAGCGGGAAGATCCACAAGCAATACAGAAGCTAAGGCAAGGCGATCAAGCAACATTAAACAGGCTGCAACAACTGGCTCCAAACTATAGACAGCAACTACAGCAGTCTGCCCCTATAAACCAGGTGCGGTAATTACTGTAGACATTTTGCAATCTGCATTTTGTTGATCTTCACCATTAAGTGAGTTCGTGTTCATAGAATATCCCCGACAACTTCTGCGAAGTCGGGGATATGAAGATCCATATTTTCAGTTTTTGATTCCGAGGCAAATTCTGAGATGTTTCAAAATAAGAACAGTTGTTTTTGGCAACTGGAGTTAGCAATTTCTTTCGCAATGAGTGCCGCAATTGCCTCTGGTTTTGCAGATAGTGCCTTTGCCCAAAGCCTCATCATTCCTGATAGCACCCTAGGAACTGAAAGTTCTCGTGTTATACCAAACGAGTTTGATGGTTCTATTGAAGTGCTGAGGGGTGGAGCAACGCGAGGTAACAATCTATTCCACAGTTTTTTGGAACTTAATGTTAGTGAAGGACGCGGCGCCTTTTTCTTGAATTCCAGTAATATTCAGAATATTATAACAAGGGTGACGGGTAGGAACCGCTCGGAAATTCTCGGCACCCTTGGGACTTTCCAAATGATTGATGGCACTCTTGCTGTTTCTAATGCCAATTTATTTTTGATTAATCCTAATGGAATTGTCTTTGGACCAAATGCTGCACTAAGCTTAGGTGGTTCGTTTGTGGGTAGTACAGCTAGCAGCATCAAGTTTGCTGATGGTACCCAATTCAGTGCAACTGCAAACCCTACAACACCCTTGCTAACGGTGAGTGTACCCATTGGGCTGCAATTTGGCAAAACTGTAAGAGATATTCAAGTGCAAGGGCAAATAGCGGTAGAGCCTGGTAAAACCTTGGCATTAATTGGTGGCAATGTCACCCTAGATGGCGGATTTCTCCAAGCCCCAGGTGGTCAGATAGTTTTAGGAGGGATACTTGGAGAGGGAACGATAGGGTTGAACCTTGATAGCAACAACCTGCCCTTTAGTTTTCCCAATAACGTATCCCTAGGTGATATATCACTTAGTCGCCGTGCGATAGTTGATGCCACCAGTGACGAAGGCGGTGGTAATATTCAGGTGCAAGGCAACCGTGTCACCCTCACTGATCGGTCACTAGTTTTCGCAGAAACTTTAGGAGGTCAAAACGGCAAAGGAATCTCTATCCAGGCTGAACAGTTAACTCTTAAAGATGGCTCGCAAGTATCAACTTCTACTTTCGGTACTGGGTCAGGAGGAAATTTAACAGTGAATGCCTCTGAATCTGTGCAACTGACGGGAACTGATGCAGATGGTAATCCTAGCGCTTTGTTCACTGATACTTTTGGTGCAGGTGCAGCTGGCAACTTGACGATTAACACAGGGAAGTTAATTGTAGAAGACGGGGCAAACATAGCAGCTGGTACTCGTATGGGTAGCCAAGGTTCGGGGGGAACGTTGAACGTGACAGCCTCAGATTTGGTAAAACTCAGTGGAACTTCCATGATTAATGGGATACCTAGCGGTTTGTTTGCTGAAACTCTAAGTAGTGGAGATGCGGGTTCCTTGACGATTAACACACGTCAGTTAATTGTCCAGGATGGAGCGCAGGTAACAGCCGGTACTGGTACAAATAGCACAGGCAAGGGGGGGAATCTTACAGTACGCGCTAGGGATTCTATAAAACTAAGCGGAACAGCACCAAATAGTCAGTCTAGCACTGGCTTATTTTCTCGGACTCGCGGTACTGGAGATGCGGGTTCTTTGATGATTACCACACCTGAGTTGATTGTTCGGGATGGGGCACAAGTCACTGTGGAAGGTTTAGGATCGGGGAATGCAGGTAATCTTCAAATACAAGCCCGCTCTATCCGTTTGGATACAAGAGGAAAACTAACGGCTCAAACTACATCAGGTCGAGGCGGAAATATTTCAATAAAGGATGCAGATTTATTGTTGTTACAAAGCAACAGTCAGATATCTACAAACGCAGACACTTCACAGCTTGGTGCGGATGTTGCTGGTGGCAATATAAATATCGACTCAAATTTGATTGTCGCTCTCCCAGAAGAAAATAGTGACATCACTGCCAATGCTTTCAGGGGTCGGGGAGGAAATATTAATATTACAACTCAAGGCATCTTTGGTATCGAGCGTCGTGGAAGACAAACTCCCCAAAGTGATATTACTGCCAGTTCTCAACTGGGGGTAAATGGTAGGATACAAATCAACACGCCGGATATTGACCCAAGTCGCGGGCTACTTGTATTACCAGCACAGGTCGTCAATCCCTCAAGACAAATTGCTCAAAGCTGTGGTGCTGGCAATAGAGGAACAACTAATGAATTTATCGTCACCGGACGCGGTGGCTTGCCTCTTAGTCCTGACGACTTTCTCAGCAGTGATGTGGTCTGGTCAGATACTCGCCTAATTGCCACAGGTCAAAAGCCTAGCTCAAAAACTACAGCAACCATATCCTCTCGCCCTGATACGGTGGAGATTATCCCCGCAACTGGCTGGGTATTCAACGATAAGGGTGAGGTAACGCTGATTGCTGATGCACCCAATGGGACTCGTTACGGTTTAGAGTCTACTTATGTTCGCTGCCATGCACCCAAACAATAGAATAAGCTATAAATTAGACTAACTTATTGAGACTTACAACTGACAAAAGGGTGGGAATTACACCTTGGTATTTTGACAGGTGTAATTGCGGAATAACAAAAACCAATTTTGTAGTAAAGTATAGAGTATCAGTAGCGCTACTAGTAGCGCATCAGCCGTGAAATACCAAATCTGGACAAAATATATTACCGTTCTGGCAATTGTTGCCTTGGTATTACCTGCTGGCTGCTCCATGAAGATGCCAGCAAATGTTCCTACAATTATGCTGATCCAAGCGAAATCTAGCCAAAGCAACTATACCATGTATATGCTACAGGGTTATAATGCCACAAAGCAGAGAAATTATTTAGGTGCTTTAAATTATTTCCAACAGGCATTACAGACAAGACCTGGGGATACATATGCGACGATCGCTATTGGCAATATTCAAACTTATGTAGAACGCGATCGCCTCCTCAATAGCAAAACAAGACCCAATCTTTTATATATACCTGCTAACTTTGACTTTGGGCAACCCGGAAGATTGATCCCCGCAGGAACGCGGACACAAAAGCTACCAGACAATGAAACAGTAATAGGTAGTAATGTAAACGAGCAGTCTCGTACTGCGGTAAATAGCCAAAATGCAGCAAGTAGCAATACACAATCTAACGAGCAGTCTGGTGCTGCGGTAAATAGGCAAAATGCACCGAATAGAAATATAAAATTCAATCCTCCACCAGGGTTAGGTACACCAGGTAGACGGGTATCAGCAGGAAGTAGGGGAGGAAATTCATGCACATCCACCAATCAACAAATTATTGCTCTTGCACCGTTAGAAGATCCTCAAATAACAACTTTATCGTATCCTCAGTTATTTTTCTACGTTCCGCAAACTAATGCCCAAGCATTAGAACTAGTTATACAAGATGAAAATCAAGAGGTAATTAATAAAGCAACATTTAAAACTCCAGCGAAATCAGGAATTGTCAGCGTAATACCTGCTAATTCAACTCCAGAACTCAAGGTTGGCAAAACCTATCGTTGGTTTTTCTCACTGGTGTGCGATCAAAAACAACGCAGCCGAGACTTAGTTGTACAAGGCTCAATTGTCCGACTAGCACCCGATGAAAAATTGCTTCGTGATTTAGCGTCTTCAAATATGCGGGAGCGTGCTAATATCTATGCATTGTCTGGCTCTTTCACTGATGCCTTGACTTTTCTAGCGCAGTTAAGGCGTCAACGTCCTAATGATGCGGAATTAAAAACTGACTGGCAAGATTTGCTGCGATCTGTAAATTTGGGGGCAATTACCGATGCACCATTAATCGAATGTTGCAAAAACCAGTAATTTCCGAAATTGTTCCCAGAAGTTGTAGTATTATCTCAGTTATTGCTTTCATTTTTTGAAAGCACCTGAATAGTGGGTTATTCAAGCTACTGTGCATAGTAGATGGGCAAAAGGCTCATCTTTTGTACAATATCATGACTGTTTTCATGTCTTGCTATAGAGAAGCTAAAACAGATGATTAGTCAAGTTGAAGAAAAAAAAATGCATCTCGTCAGGTGGTTACTAGCAATAGGCTGGCTGACGTTAATATTTTCCCTATTGTACGATCCAATTTCGTTCTCCTTTACAGACCCAACTAATATCATCAGTCCTTTTCATCTCCATCCAGAGAAATATCTCGATCCATCAACTTGCGTCAAAATTCAGGGTGTGTGTGTACCCCAGCAGCCATATGGCATGGGAGGACGCATATTTTGGGCAATGGTTCTGCCGATAGGAATCATGATCTTGTTGGTGTTAGGTCATGAATGTTGGCGCCGGATTTGTCCATTATATTTTTTCTCCCAAATTCCTCGTGCCTTAGGAATCCAACGTAAGCGCAAAGTCGTTAACCCAGACACAGGTAACGTTCGCTATGAACAGGCAGGTGTAGAGAAAGAGTCTTGGCTAGGACGCAATTATCTATATCTGCAATTAGGTTTATTTTACTTAGGTTTGAACATTCGCATCCTTTTTGTGAATGGCGATCGCACAGCAATGGCGATTTTTCTGCTATTTACCATTGTATCAGCCATTACTATCGGCTTTCTCTACAAAGGAAGAAGCTGGTGTCAGTATTTTTGCCCAATGGCACCTGTACAAATGTTTTATACAGGTCCACGGGGCTTATTAGGAACCGATGCTCACGACAAACCACCCCAAAGCATTACCCAGTCAACTTGTCGCACTGTCGATAGTTCAGGTCAAGAAAAAAGTGCTTGTGTAAGCTGTCAATCTCCTTGTATAGACATTGACGCCGAGCGTTCATACTGGGAGGGAATCACCAAACCAGACCAAAAGATCCTTTTTTATAGTTACTTTGGTCTGATGTTCGGATTTTATTGGTTTTACTTTCTCTACGCTGGCAACTGGGACTACTATTACTCTGGTACATGGACTCATGAAGAAGGGCAATTACGCACACTCTTCAATCCAGGATTTTACTTCTTTAATCAAGCAATTCCCATTCCCAAGTTAATTGCAGCACCTTTGACTTTGGCAGTTTTTGCGATCGCTAGCTATTTCCTCACTGTAGGCTTAGAAAAAGCCTACAGAGCTTATCTGCATTCTAAAAACAAATATTTAAATGAAGAACAAGTACTACATGCCATTTTTGTCGTGTGTGTATTTGTCTCCTTCAACGTCTTCTTTATGTTTGGGGGACGCCCGAATATCAGCTTACTGCCAGGTTGGGCTATCCTGGGATTGAACGGTATTATCATCATCGTCAGCACCTTGTGGCTGTATCGCAGCTTAACTCGCAGCCGAGAGCGTTATTCTCGCGAAAGTTTGGCAACTAACTTGCGTCGTCAACTGAACAAGCTCGCAGTAGACTGGTCAAAGCTACTTGAAGGACGTTCGCTGCAAGATTTAATTCCCGATGAAGTGTATGTTCTTGCCAAAGTACTGCCCGGTTTTAAGCGTGCAGACCGAGTGCAAGTTTATAAAGGAGTTTTGCGTGAAGCTTTAGAAGAAGGAAAAGTAAGTTCCGCAGAGAGTTTGGAAGTTCTCAAGGATATGCGTAAAGAACTGAACGTAACTGATGAAGAACATTACGCTGTTTTAGCAGAACTGGGAGTTGAAGATTACACCCTTCTAGAACCGCAAAAACTACGCAGTCGAGAAACCCAATTGCGGATCGAAGGTTATCGACGTGCATCAGAACTGCTAATTCAACAACAGATCGAAAACGGTAGACCTTTACAAGAAGCGATCGAACGCACGCAAAAGCAAATCATAGCATTTAGACAAGAATATGCCATTACAACAGACGAACACGAACAAGTGTTCGCGGAAATGTTTCACCAAGACGGTCCACTTCTCCAGAAAGCTGAGGTTTTACTAGCTCAACTGCAAGATTTAGCCGTGCAGGGTCAAATGCTGTATAATTCAGTGCCAAACCCGAAGGCACCTGTTTATGTCTTGCTGCGACAAGCCGTACAAGAAAAGAAAAAACTCATTACGACTCAGTTATTTCGCATTTTAGAATTGCTTGGGGACTCAGTGGAAGCGTTTAACATTGGTCGTTCAATCGGTGTATTGGCAGCAAATGTCAGCGAAGAAATTCTGCAATCTAACGATGAGCAGTCAAAATGGCAAAACCGTTTGAGTCCAAGAATAATCTCTTCATTACGACAACAGGATCAGTTAACTCAGCCTGTATCGATATCAACACAACTTGGTGTCACCAACAATTACTCAAAGCAACAAACACAATCCTATTCTTTTAATTCTGCTCCTACTAACTTAGGTGGTGAACGCACACAAAGTACAGACGCAATTAGTGATGTCCTGCTTGCACTCTTACTAGATGTAGATCCTTTAGTACAAGCTGCCTGTCTTTATGCCCTGCACCAGTCTAATCCTTCTGTTGGCTTTGCGGAAGCTCGCCTACTGCTAGATGCCAAACAAAATAAAGATTGGCTCGTGCAAGAAACAGCACAAATAATTCTCGGTCAAAGTCACCAAGCAAATGAGTCTGTACCAACTTTAGTTGCTCAAATCAGAGCAACGGGACGCACAGAAAAGCGCATTTTCCAGCAGTCAACAATTCAAGTTGGACGGGGACACGAAAATGATATCGTTATTCCCGATAACCGTGTTTCGCGACAGCACGCTATATTCTATGTGGATGAAAAAGGAGTCAGCGTTAAAGATTTAGGCAGCAGCAACGGTCTACGCATTGGGAAAGAACAGATCCACGACGAGCAAAAACAACTGAAATCTGGAGATTTCGTTCGTTTTAGCGGTGGAGATGATTTAGTTATCCACATCCAGTGGGAAATGCGACCTTTGCACCACAATACAATCACCGAATCTGTAGGAACTTTACAAAAGCTGTTATGGCTTTATGACAGCAGTTTCTTCCAACATATCAAGGCAAATGCTTTGATTGAGCTGGCACGTAATAGCGAAGTACGCATTTATCATCCTCAACAAGAAATCTGCAAAGAGGGAAGACCTGCCTTTGAACTGATAATTTTAATTGATGGTGAGGCAAAAGTACTTCCCAGCAATACAGGCAAAGGTATGACTATCTCCTCTGGGCAAACTATTGGTGAACTAGAAGTGTTAACCTATAGCCAATATGCAGCCACAGTTGTAGCAGGTGACGTCAAAATTCGGACTTTAGCTATCAAAGCAAAAGATTTCGAGGCAGTACTTTCACAAGATCCATTACTCACAAAGAATGTCTTAAAAATGGTCAGTGTTCGCCTTCAGCAAAGTTTAGGGCAAATAGCTGCCGTTACGCAAATTTAATTTCATTTGTGGTTGCGTTGTTGAGCGCAACCACAAATGAAATTCATATCACAAAATGGACGTTAGTAATCAGACAATTAATTTTTCATAATATAATTTTAATTATGATGCTGATACACAAGAAAAAACAAATCACACATAGTATACTAGAGACGTTCCACCGCAACTAGAAGGATGGTTGCAGCGTTTTTGTTATAGTTAATAAGCGCCTATATGAGATTAAGTGTTAATTAATATAATGAACTGATTTTTTTGATAAACTCTCAAAAAAATCTGATATTATTTGTACTGGTTTTCCGTAATTGTCTTTAGTTAGACTGTAGATGCTTCTTGACAAGGTTAATAAAATAACTTCAAAGGTAGTAGAGATTGTAATATCAATTTGCAATTGGGTTATTGCACAATTTAACTAACATTCTTGGAGGAAAATAGGCATGATTAAAATCAAAGTAATAGATCCAAAAAAGCCAGAGCAACTGCAAGAAGTAGATTTAGACTTAAAGACAAAACTGAATCACGAATGTTATATTGGACGCCTGTTGAACTGTGATTTAGTTTTAGACGGCAACGAAGTCAGCCGGATGCATGGGAAAATTTCCCAAAAAAATGAAAATTATTATTATGCTGACCTTGCAAGTAGCTATGGTTCGCGGCTTAATGGCGACAACGCCCAAGTCAATCAGGATTATCTTCTCAAATCTAACGACTTAATTCAAGTCGGTAGATATTTCTTGATGATTGTACAAATTAGTTCAGTACAAACAAGTTCCAACGAAGACACGATAATAGATATACCACTGGTACAAAAAACAAGTCCCCAATCAGACAATCAAGAAATAGCTAACCGACTTGTTCGGGAGCAAAAAGTTGAGACTAAACCAGTAGAACCAGCATTTGTCGCTCCTGTCATCCCTCCTCAAGAATATATGCCAGTGGCGATGATAGAACCTACCGATCTCCAGCGCTGGACGAAAGGAGATTTAACAGTCCGCTGTATCAGTGTTATCGATGAAACATATGATGTAAAAACCTTTCGTTTTGTGGCAGATCCGCCGGTGTTATTCACTTACAAACCCGGTCAGTTTGTCACCCTTGATTTGGAAATCAATGGTGAAGAGATATCGCGTTCCTATTCGATTTCATCAACTCCCTCACGTCCCCACACTTTAGAAATCACTGTCAAACGTGTCCCCCCTCCTGCTGCTTGTGAACCAAATACGCCAAAAGGTTTAGTTTCTAACTGGTTGCACGACAACGTTACACCAGGCAGTATTATTAAGGTGAATGGACCTTTGGGCAAGTTTACCTGCTTCGCCAATCCCTCACAAAAACTCTTGTTAATCTCTGCGGGTAGTGGGATCACACCGATGATGTCTATGTCTCGGTGGTTATGTGATACCGCAGCTAATTGCGATGTTATCTTTTTCCACTGCGCTCGCAGCCCCCGTGATATCATTTATCGGCATGAACTAGAGATGATGTCTGCGCGATATGCGAATTTTCATCTAGCAGTCTCCACAACTCGCAATGAACCGGGTCATAGCTGGTTAAGTTTAACTGGCAGACTTGATGCAGCTATGTTGCAAGTTGTTGCCCCAGATTATCGAATTCGCACTGTTTATGTATGTGGACCAGATACCTTCATGGAAGGCACCAAACAAATGCTCGAAAGTATCACCTTCCCCATGCAAAACTACTATGAAGAAAGCTTTGGACCTCCAAAGAAAAAACCCAAATCTGTTGACCCTAAAGAACAAATTGTAGCTAGCAGCACACCTAAAAACGTCACCCCCGCTGCTGGCTTCATGGATATGATGAGGAATTTGTCTACAGAAACTGTTCCAGAATCAAATGGTAGCGAGCGTGTTGCCCTAAGTGCATCAGTAGCGGCGCCAACTCCCACTTTGCCCAAGTCAACCTCGTCCGGAAAAACTGTTGTCGTTTTCTCTAAGTCAGGCAAAGAAGTTGATTGTGATGGGGAAGAACCCATCTTAAATTTGGCTGACGAGGAAGGAGTGAAAATTCGCAGTAGTTGCCGTGCTGGAGTTTGTGGTAGCTGCAAGAAACGCAAGCTAGAAGGAGAAGTGAGGTTAGAAGGTGAACCCGAAGGTTTAGAAGAAAGCGAACTTCAAGAAGGCTATATTCTCACTTGCATTTCTTATCCTATTGGCAAAGTTGTAATTGATGCGTAGATTTTTAAGGGCATTGGGCATGGGGCATGGGGCATAGTCCAAGTCAAATTCAGAAACTTCTTTTTATTCCCATTGCAAGCGTGCCCATTGCCTAATTCCCTTTCATAACGATCTATGAAATTCATCTACCACCTAGCTTTGATATTACTAGTATTGATATCAGCTTGTAGTTCGTCTGGAGAAAATGTCAGTAAAAACGTGCAAGCGCAAGCTGCGATCGCTGGCTCTGGTATCACAGGAACTTTTAAAGCAATGCAGACGGCAAATGGTTTTGTCTGGGTTGCTGTTGAACTTCAAGGTGATCCTAATGTTATAAAGCCTGGACTTCATGGCATTCACATACACGAAAAAGGTGTCTGTGAAGCTCAACTAGAAAAGCCTTTTAGTTCTGCGGGTGGACATTTTGATCCAGGTCCATTCGGCTCATCAACTCCTGTAGAAAAAAATCATCCTTATCATTTGGGAGATTTACAAAACATTAAAATTAGTGTTCTAGGTAAGGGTAGAATGGAAACTTTTTCTAACAGTTTCACTCTTTCTGATAGTCCGACAAGCTTATTTGATAGTGATGGTAGTGCTGTTATTTTGCATAAGTTAGTCGATCAAAAGAAAGCTGGGGGTACAGCAGATGAAGCCGGCGGTGGTCGGCAAGCCTGTGGTGTAATTCAATTAGTCAAATCTTAGAAAAAACTCTTTTACAAGCAAGGATTTATGAACTGCTATAAATTTTTAATAGGAGCAATTGTCGTAATTGTCTCTGGTGTTTTTCTTGTTATCAATAGCGATAAATCTCGGTCAGAAGTTCAACCTGATGGAAATATTGCTATTAAGGTCAGTGGGGGTTTGTTGTTGATGTTTGGCATCTTAGTTTTGATTGGCAGTTTCATCGGCTTGTCATCTGGTTGTCAACCACAAAGCATACTGTAATTTAGCCAAAAGGGATTGGGCACTGGCAATAAAGGGGTAAAGCCCCTAACTCCAGACTAGTGGTCTGTTAAACTCCTAAATGACGGTTAGACAGACGCGAGAAATCGCGTCTCTACAGAAAATCTATCCCTCAATTAGTGCTTGACGCATTACTAGGAAAAAACAGAAATTTATCTTTTTTATTTTTAATTGCTTATGCCTATCAACTTGAAAAATGTCCTGACACAGCCCGTAATTCTGATTAGTTTAATTACAGGTGTGTTGCTGGTTGGAGCTCAACGGCTGGAAGTATTAGAGGATGTATTAGAGTCGGCAGAACTGAAAGCTTTTGACCAGATGATGCAAAAACGTACTCCTCTAAGTCCAGACCCACGTTTGTTGATTGTCGGATTTAGCGAAGACGATATTCAAAATTTAAAGCAGGGATCACCGACTGGGGAAACTTTAGACACAGTATTGAGCAAACTAGAGCGCTATCAACCAAAAGTTATTGGTTTAGATTTCTTTCGCGATCAACCAGTGGAACCTGGTCATCAGAAGTTATTAACACACATCAAACAGAGTTCAAGCATTGTTCCTATCTGTACAGTGGGCGCAAAGAATGTTAAATCTGTACCACCACCGATGGGTGTAGAAGCCGAAAACGCAGGATTCGCTGATATACCAGAAGACGGAGATACGTTAATTCGGCGAAATTTACTAGTGGTTACACCTAATAGGAAGTCAAATTGTAAAACTCCAGCTTCCTTTGGATTCCAATTGGCACTTCAGTATTTAAATATTCAACCAAAATTTACTTCTGGGGGAATGCAATTAGGGAAAACGTTGTTTAAACGTTTAGAAACTGACTCAGGTGGTTATCAAGACATTGATGCCAGCGGATTTCAAATACTGTTAAACTACCGATCGCAGAATAACGTTGCTCAACAAGTCAGTTTATCAGATGTGCTAGGCGATCGCATCCAGCCTAGTTCGGTAAGAAATCGTATTATCTTGATTGGCTCGACTGCACCAAGTTCCCAAGATATTCGTAATACACCTTATAGTAATGGCAAGCGGGACGATTCTGGCAAAATGCCTGGAGTAACAATTCATGCACATATGGTCAGCCAGATTCTCGATGCAGCTTCAGGAGCGCGACCTCTATTTTGGTTTTTCCCTCAATGGGGAGAAATTCTCTGGATATGGGGATGGACTTTCGCCGGTGGTTTAGTCGGATGGCGCATTCAGCACCCACTCCGCTTAGGACTGTTCAGCGCGGGTGCTTTAATAATACTATTGTTTAGCGTTTTTATTATTTTTACTTATGCAGGGTGGATACCTTTAGCATCCCCAGCGTTAGGCTTTATTATAGCAACAGTGGGCGTTGTGGGTTATACCTCATTTCAAAACAAGCAAGAAAAAGAAAAAATAGCACTTCAGGTAAAAGAGCAAAATGAAAATCTCTTGCTATTGCAAGCACTTTTAAGGGAAGGAGGAAATTCCCCAACCCCAATACGGACGGGGATTTTTGATGGATCACAAGCAGAAAGACTATTAAATAAGCGTTATAAAGTTAGTGAGCTGCTTGGTTCTGGGGGATTTAGTTATACTTATTTAGCTGAAGATATTCATCGACCGGGCAAGCCTATGTGTGTAGTTAAGCATTTGCAACCTGCTCGCACCGATGAAGCATTTTTAGATATTGCCAGACGTCTATTTAAAACTGAAGCTGAAATTTTAGATATTTTGGGTCATCACGATCAGATTCCCCAGTTGATGGCTTATTTTGAAGAGTCTCAGGAATTCTATTTAGTACAAGAGTATATTCAAGGAGATACTCTCCAAGAAGAATTCACCCCGAAAAAGTTGATTCCAGAAGCTGAAGTTGTCAGTTGTATTAAAGACATTTTGTGGGTACTGAAGTTTGTTCATGGTCGTGGTGTAATCCATCGAGACATCAAACCTAGCAATTTAATCCGACGCAAAGATGATCGACGAATCGTTTTGATTGATTTTGGTGCAGTTAAACAAATTCAGCCTCAGATGCAAACAGAAAACGCTACAGTAGCGGTGGGTACTGCCGGTTATGCACCTCCTGAGCAGTTTATGGGACATCCCAGATTAAACAGCGATATCTATGCTGTGGGAATGATTGGCATTCAAGCTTTAACTGGAACACCTGCTAAAAACCTGGAACGAGAATCGACAACGGCACTTGCTTGGCAACATCTTGCTGAAAATACTTCTCAAGAGTTGACTGATATTTTAGACAAAATGGTGGCTTTTGACTTTCAAAAGCGATATCAGTCGGTAGAGGAAGTTTTAGAAAGTTTAGATAATTTATAGCCAATTACCTACCAAAACAAAGGGTGCCCAGTAATATGGATGCTCATACAGAGGATTTTTCAACAAGCTAACTTGAGCGTTCCTAATCGCTTGTGCTTTAGTGATATTACCTTGCTTTAACTGTGTGTAAAATTCACCCATGAGGATAGAAGTTCCTTCATCGTCTACAGTCCAAAGGGATGCCAATGTACTACGTGCCCCAGAGCGCACAGCAACTCCAGCAATTCCTAAGTCAGATCGTGTGTCTCCTGTAGCTGTTGAGCAAGCACTGAGAACAAGTAGCTCAACTGCACCCTGTTGGTTGGTTTCTCTGCTTTGGAGTAAACCATTCAAATCTCTAACATTGATGACTTGATTACTATAAGTCAAAATAAAGGTATCTTCTGCTTTAGAACTAAATTGACCATGAGTTGCTAAGTGAACTACAGGTACACTTAACGACTGCACGGCATCTTCGATCGCATTTTTGGTAAATTTCCTATCGAGCAACACACGAGTGTCGCTAACTTTTGACTTAATGGCATCCAGTTCAACTTTCACGTTGGGCAACGCTGGAAAGTTCTTGCTGGCTTCGGTTAGTCCACCAGCAATAATTCGCAGACCTCTACGTGCTAAGGGTTTCGGGTTAAGCAGTTCTAAACCTGGTGTGACAGCAACGTTATATTTCTCAATCAGATATTGCTTACCGTCATATAACGCACCCATCGGAATATTTCCTAGGGGATCGTCTAAGATAAATACTAAGTTTTCGATTTTGTGTTCTGCTAATTCAGATGCGATTGGTGCAATTATCCAGTTGTATACTTCTTGGGACTGTTTTTTAAACTCATTAGTAGAGCGAGTTTCTAAATTTTGTCGCAGTTGTTGGACAGTTTTTCTAACTTCATCCTTGCGGAGATTTTTTGTGCGATGAATAAACGTCTGCTCCGCTTTTTGGTTGGCTTTCTGGTTAGATGAGTTAGAAGGTAGGGAAACGATTAGTTCCAAGCGATCGCGCAAAATCACTGGATAAATCACGGCTGCTTTTTGATCAACTTTATCAATCTGGACTGGTTGTGCGTTAATACAAGCTAACCGAAAGTAGTTATCTAGTTCAGCCAATCGCAGTGACTCTATTACATTTCTCGCTGACTTGAGATTGTCTTGAGTGGGTTCTTTAGATTCTAATAACAAGGTGACAAGTTCGCGAAAGACTGGCTCGACTCCTTGTCGAAAAGAAAATTGCACATCCGGATTGATGGCAACTAAATCACGACGTATAGACTTAAGGTTGTCTACAGCTTTAGTATATGCAGCGATCGCTCCAATGCGCTCTCCTTTGGCATTCAATATTCGTCCTAACTGCCATTGCCAACGATAGCCGATATCTGGTGCTTCAATACTTTCAGCTATTGTCAAAGCTTGCTGAGTTTGTGTTTGAGCGATCGCTAACTGCTTAGTTTGTTCGTATATCCCTCCCAAAGTACCTAAAGCATAAGCTTCAGCACGCTTGTCTCCTAAATCTTTGGCTTGATCTACGGCTGTTTTTGCTATTTGAGCAATCTCAAGCCATTCGGGAGTCTGGGATGCTTGAGCGCTGATAATTGGCGTAGCCTTGCTTTTTTCACCAATTTGTGCTTCTTTTTCCTCGGTATCCGGACTCAGGCAAGGTAAATTCATTCCCGTAGCGCTTGGAACTGTTTTCAGTTTCAGACAAGCCAGACTTTGGGTAAGATTAATCCTCGCATAAATAATCTTGCGACTAGGGGCTAAGGTGGCAAGCTGAGATTGAATTTGCTTCCAGGAAACTTGGTCAGGAATTGGTTTGTTTGTTTGTATCGATAAGCGCAGTTGATTCAGTTGTGCTTGTAGTTGCGTCGTCGGTGAGACAGCAGTGGCAGCAGCTTTTTGGTAATATTCTAATGCAAGACTAGTATAATATTCCTTATTTTTTCTAGTAGTGGGTAGCGGTTGCGTTGTATCTTCGTTATCTTCAGTAATACTTCGCAGCGCTTGAGCAGTATTTCCTAAATTTAGCTGAATTTCTGCCACCAGTTCTGGAGAATTGAGTTTTTGGGCTACTGTCAAACTTTGCTCTAAAGCTTGTAACGAACCCAGCCGACTGAATTCCATTGTCTTTGAATTTTTTTCTTCTAATCTTTGCAATATAGCTTGCCCATTCACAAGACTATTTATCCTAGTAGTTTCTCTATTGATATCTAAAGCACCCACGACTCGTAAAGCATTACCCAAGCTCAATAATCCATTTGCCTTGAGCAGAGAGTCGGGTTGTTGTTGCAACTGTTGATTTACCTGGTCTAAAGTAATCAAAGCGCGTCGATAAAGTCCCAAGGTTTGCAATGCCTGAGCCTGGTTCATTTGGCTACCAATTTGACCTGCTTTATCGTTATTTTTACTGTAAATAACAGCCGCTTCTTCCCAACTGGCAAGAGCTTTGTTTGATTGCCCTTGAGCTAGTTGTATCTGACCTTGGGTATTAAATGCTTGGGCGCGTACTGAGAAATATTCTTGAGAATTTCTTTCATTTTTTGATAGTAGCAGTAAACTTCCGGCGATCGCTTTACTTGCCTGAGATAAATCACCTTGTTGCTGATATGATAATGCGAGATAATTTAACCCTAAAGCTTGATTTAAAACATCGCCCTGACTTTTAAAAGCTTGAGTTGCCTGTTGTAAAATTTGCACAGCTTGAGAAAATTGTTCTGTTTGGTATAATTTCAAACCTTGCTGCAACAATTGTTTAGCATTACCAGACTGCTGAATTTGTTGACTAATATCGATTGCAATCTGAGGCTTAGAAGCTGCATCGGCTGTTAACACAAATGTGCTACTAACGACTGCTATTTGGGCAAAAACGAGAATAATGACTTTAGACATAAATTATATTAAATTAACGTAAAATAGTTTTTAAGCTCGTAGTGAGCGGTTTACCGCTCATATCAATCGTTTTAAGGGCTAGAGTCGCTTACTACAATCAAAATGGTTGCGTATAAACCACAGAAAAATACAAACCATCTTCTTGCAAAGAATTTCTACGTGAATCTACAGAAACTAAAGGAATACCCCAATCAAAACGAGCATTGATTCTGTCGCTTTGCCACAATAACCCCAGCCCAGTTGAAGCAAGACTATTAGGAGCATTGGCAACCCCTGTACTAGTACCACCAGAACCAGTGCCAAAATCAACGAATGGAGTAATTTGTAGCACACCTCCCACTTGTGGAACGCGCAAAATTGGATATCTTAATTCGATGGAAGCTAAAAAGGCTTTATCGACTAATAGCAGGTCTTGACGATAACCGCGCACAGTGCGTTGACCTCCCAAACCAAACTGCTCTAAAGGCACTAATGCTCTGTCTGATAATTGAGCATCGGCACGAACTAAGAGTAATGTATCTGGAGCTAAAAGCCTTACCCACTGTCCTTGTCCTCGCCACGAGAAAAATTGAGCATCGGGTGCATTTGAGTTAATGGTAGCATCGAAAGCATCTATACCAAAACTAAATTGCGATCGCGCTGCCAATACTTGTCGGCTATTGCGTTTAGTCCAATCTTGAAAAAACCGTAATATTGATAACCGCGTCTGTCCATCCCTAGCTCCCGGTGAAGGAAATGGTAATCGTTCACCGATAACAGATTCTAAGAAACCAACATCACTTTCCCGACGAGATGCAGTTACTCCCAAAGCAAATTCTTCGTTGGGGGTTTGCACTATCGGTTGACGCAATGTGATGGAAAAGTCTTGTGATGTTCCTTGAATATCTAAAATATCGAACGGTTTTTCAATTACACGGCTATTTGTGTAATTGTAGCTAAATTGCAACGTTCCATTATAAGCATTTATCGGTAGGGTGTAACTTGCCTCAACATCGTTGCTACCATCAGTGTTGGCGTAAGCAACATTTAAATTATCTCCCAATCCCCACAAGTTAGCTTGGTTGAGTTGAATTTGTCGCTGAAAGCTGCCAATACTCGGAGAACGATTATTATCTAAGCTAATTTCCGCCGTGAATGTCTTTGTTTCACTTGCTCTGACAACTAATATACTGCTACCTGCATTTGCCCCAGTTGCCAGTTCCGCAGAGATATTTTTAATCAGCGGATTGAGTTGAAGTAGTTGCAGTGCTTGTAAAAGTTTATTTACGTTCAGGGGTTTGCCAGTAGCTACGGCAAGACGACTGCGGACATAATTAGGGTTGAGTCGCTTTAAACCCCTAACTTGGATGCTTTCCAAACCACCTTCCACAACCTGAATGGTGATGGTGCTTACCCTAGTTCTAAAGGTTTGGTTAGCGGGGATGAATGCGCCGGAGGTAATGTAACCTTTATCGCGGTATAATTTAGTAACAGCTTCGGATGCTTGTAGTAGTTGAGCAAAAGTAATCGATTGATTAACAAAGTCTTTGGTAACTTCTGCTAATTCTTTAGGGCTGAAGACAGTACTGCCAACTACGTTAAAGCGATCAATTCTAATACTTCCCGAAAACTGATTGGGAACTACTTCCGGAGTCGGCAAAGATGGTACAACAGGCGAAGGAAATAAATCTTCTGGTGGGGGAAGAATCGGCGGTTTTTGCGGGATGAGGGGGGGATTGTTCTCGTCTGGTCGGCGGAATATATCTGGTGATGGTTGTGGTGGTGGGTTTTGGGCAGTTTCAATATCTGGCTGGAGTTGAGCCGTATTTAGTAATGGTGGTGGGAAGGGCACAGAAATTGCATCTAATTTTAAAATCTCCCCAGGTTGAATTTGAGTACTTTGGGCAGATGGTGTGGTAGTATCTGCCGTTGTTTCTGCCAAGGCACTGTTTGCAGAAGATAACGCTTGTACCTCACCTAAAATCATCAAAAATCCCAATTGAATACATACCTGTTTCCAAGCCTGAGTCATTGAGAGTCACCTCTCTCTAAAAGTACTTCTGTAATTTCACGTATTGATTTCACTTTATGCGAATTTATACTGGCAATCTGCTTTCTTAACCTTCACAGTATATTCCGTTGTAAAAGAAATTTTTGTTAAGTATTTTCAAGGATAATTTTTTGTCGGGCGATCGCCTGTTAATAAACATGTAGTTAGCTTGTTCTTTTGCATTCTTCTCTTTCTCTGCGTTCCTTTGCGCTGACCCTGCGTCCCTCTGCGTTAAAAAAGATAATCTCCCTTTCAATTTGAATTTGACAAATTACCCGCACAGGTAGCAACACCAAAATCCTGACGTTCAGCATTACCTGCATTAGAAATCAGCGTCACTTCGCCTTTGTTGTTGAATACCCAACCCGTAGCAGGTACTATCGCAACTGGTTCAGGGGCAACAACCTTCCCAGTGGTAGTATTCAAGTCTTGCCTTTGTGTCGTAATTGCTGCCAAGCGAGTATCAGACCACACTACATCACTGCTGAGAAAGTCGTCAGGGCTAAGAGGTAAACCACCGCGTCCGGTAATCGTAAATTCGCTACCTTTTTTGCCAATAAAGGCATTACAGTTAGAGCCAGCCAGCCTTGGTGAATTGACGACAACTGTGGGTAGGGCGATTAATCCCCGACTGGCATCAATATCTGGGGTATTAATATTTACCTGACCGTTCAAGTTAGGGTTGTCTTGGGAAATAGCAGTGATATCATTTGTTTGCAGGCGATTTGGGTCTAATTTCGTGCGATCGCGCAGCGTCCCCGAAAGGGAATCGCTTGTTCCCAACAACTGCGAAAGTTCATCTCTGCTCAGAGGTTCTAAAAAAAAGATATCACTAGCATTGATAGTAACTCTCCCTCCTTGACCACTGAAAGCATTAGCTGTAATATCGCTGTTTTCTTGGGGAGCAGAAATTACAAATGCTGCATTAATGGTGATATTGCCACCATTGCCACCTTTTTGGGCAGTTCCCGCAGTCGCCGAAATTTGACTGTTACGCCGTAATAGTAAAAAATCTTCAACTTGTAGCGTAATATTTCCACCTTGACCTGAGAATGTTTCTGCCGAAATTGCCCCTTGATTATTGAGGCGGATATTTTTCGCAGTTACTTCTAAATTGCCTGCACCTTGGGCATTTGGGGCAGTGCTTCTACTACTTACCGCAACTATCGCACCATCTACAACATTCAAATTTCTAGTTGCGATCGCTAGATTTCCTCCTCTTCCCGTAGCCGAAGCTGGAGGGGGAGAGCCATCTCTAAGTATATCTGCTGGGTTGCCAACTCCAGCAACTAATCGACTACGAAGCTGACCATTTGCGGAAGTGCCACTTACTTCAACTGAATCAGAAGCTTTGACGCTGACAATACCTCCATTACCTCTACCAAAAGTAGAAGCTGATGCTTCTGCCCCATCCCTAATAATCAATTGTCTGGTATTAATCGTTAAGTTTCCGGCATTTCCCGCACCGCGAGTTTGAACAGATAATCCACTAGAACGCAGTCCACCTGGGGAGATACCAGTACCAATCAGTTGCACAGATTCAGAAGCGTTTACATTGATATTTCCACCTGAACCAGCGCGTAAAGTACTCGCGGAAATTCGTGCCCCGTTCCGGACAATTAATTGTCTAGTATTGATTGTCAATTCTCCCGGAATTTGTCCAGCTTCTCGATTGTCAGTAGACAATGAGCTAGGAAACCGACGATTATCTTGGGGATTATCTGCTGTTGAGCCACTTATTTCTACTAACTCTGAAGCAGTTACTCTCAAGGTTCCCCCAGGTGCAGTGTTTAATGTACTCGATTCAATTTGGGAACCACCTTGTAATGTTATCCGTCTACCCCGCAATTGAATATCACCACCACCAGCTCCACTCGCATCGACTGTTGCTGCACGGGACAATTGAATGTCTTCATAGCTGCTGACGTTATCATAGTTCAAAGAAAAACCGTTGCTGGTAGGAATTAAACTTACTAAACCCGGTGCAGCGACACTACCAATTTCAATTCGTCCCCCAGCTGTCTTTAGGGTTCCACCCTCTAAAACTACATCACCACCTACCAAGGCTAAAGTTTGATTGGGTTGTACTCGTAGAGCATTCTGCGTATCAATTATAGGAGCGTCCATGCTCCTTAATCCTTGACCATTACCCTGCACGAGAATTCTGTGCGGATTTTCGCCAAATTGCAAGCCAATGGGAACACTGACTGTTAACAAGGGTGTATTTTGAGGTATTGTTGCACTGAATTTCGTGCCATCGGCAAAGTTTAAGCTAGTTGCTGTACTTGCAATAAATGAACCGCCGAGATTCAATCTGGCATTCGGTCCGAAAACAATTCCGTTAGGATTGAGTAAAAATAGATTAGTCGTACCATTTGCTCGGAGGATACCGTCAATATTAGATGCAGACGAACCAGTTACCCGACTGATGATGTTTTGTATCGTTTGGGCATTGTTGAAAAAAGCCGAACCGTTAGTAGGAATAGAAAATTGACTGAAGCTGTGGAATAGATTTCCACCTGCTTGAGTTCCACCTGTAATTGTGAAGTTGTTGCCGTTAACTGTAACCACAGAGTTAACTGGTAAACTGGCATCTGGTACTACTTGTTGAGCTTGGACGTTTACAGACCCGTTCAGCGCTCCTGCTAGCCCTAAAAATATTACCCAAGACAAACGATCGCTTCTGTGTTTTGTGCCCATAGCCATATCAGTCAGGTTCTCCTACGATATTTCAGTAATCTCACCGTAACCGTAACGTTGGGCAATTATTTTTCAGAACTACTCCCTTCCCGCTACAAGATTACCTATTTTCTTTTTCTTCTTTTTTCTCCTGTCGCAGACACTTTGCGAACGTGTCTTCTCCCAAGGGGAGACACCAAGGGTGAATGCGGTTCGTTAAATAGGTAATCTTCGAGCGTGAGAGAACTAATTAAAATAATACATACAGTTATTTTCCCAATAAAACAAACGTTTTATGAAAAAAGTTTGAATAATCTATCTCTGGGAGGATAAGAAAAGTGTTAATTTTTTCATTGACTGCGGCTGTTTTTTGCAAACCCCTAAAATTTTGATTTCACTTGAAGCTTGGTGGGTGTTGCACAGATGTAGCAGTAGCAAAGCGCAAATACTCAAAGCACGATAATCAGATGCAAAGGAAAACTAAGGTAACTTTACCTTTATTGTTAAATCAGGTTGTAGTGAATGCGATCGCCTATTTAAATTACATTCACGGTCTTGATGAGTTTCCGTTTGTTTGAAAAGAGTGATACATTGTACCTTCAGGAGCAAGACGAATAGCTGTATTATAATCAGTCATTGCTTTTAACTTATCGCCGATCTCATAATAAAGCTGACTGCGCCAAAGGTAAAACAGCGGGTTCTCTGGATGAAGATTAATCGCTTGAGTGTAATCTTCAAGCGCTCCGTCTTTATCTTCTAAATTTTTGCGACGCAAGTTAGCACGTTCACTGTAAAGGTAAGCATCATAAGGACGAGTACGAATCGCATTACTGAATTGAGCGATCGCTGTTTGAGTGTCTTCTGGTTTAAAAAAGGTACGAGCTTGTTCAACGTGTGCAGCAATATGGCTCTGTTTAGTTTCAGATGCAATATCAACACTAGCCCCAATTTTATGCTCTTTTTCTAATGTCGGCACAGAATCTGCTGTTGTTGGTTTATGTTTTGCCGAATTCAGGGCTTTATAAACTAAACTAACAGTAGTGCCAAAAACTAAGCCAACTGCTACTAAAATAAGAATCACCGATAAACTATGCTCCCCACTGCTAGGGCTATTTTCATAGCCTTGAAAATCTTTGGTGAAGGAATTTTCGGAAACCTCAATGGCTTGTGCAGGTTGAATTATAGCTTGGTCTACCACAGGAGTGGTGGTTAGCACCGGTGAAACACCAAGGATTTTTATCTTCATAATCTAGTTGCTCCACACATGACACAGTCCTTTTATATTCCAAATCAACAACAACATAATTAAAATTAATATCTCTGTCAGCTAAATTAAGCTGGTTAGATAAAACTTGATATTTCACCAAGATTTTCCTACAAAAGATATTTGTAATACCTTATTTTGCCAGAGGAATTGACTTTTGACTTCTGTAAATCGAACTAGATTAAAAGGAAAACCATTACAACATTTTAAAGCATTACGCATCCATCTTTTGATTTAAAAGCTACATTACTAGAGAAATAATTAAATAAAGGGATATGTTTGAAAAGTATTTTCCCACGATAGAAGTGTCGGCGATCGCTCTTATGACAAAAATCAAGCAATACGAGATTTTTTGCGATGCCAAAGGCAAAAGGGGAAAGGGTATTAATAGATATGAACAAACATGCATTTATAGAATTAGTCTTGAGGTCTACTGATGGTAAAGCCATAAATCTCAACCACCAGTGAACGTAAATTCTCTCAAAGCCGTGAAAATACTCATAATAAATTAATCTCACCTTGCGCTAAACAAGAGCCAAAAATGGACAGGCTTGTTTGAGAATATTCATGAAGTATCACAGATTGTCTATGTATAAGACGCATTGCTATGAGTGTCTAACATAAGTGAAATCTGTCATATTCTCAAAGTATCAAAAATAAGGGCAAATATAAAATAAAATATTGTGAAGCTTCATACAGCTGACTTGTGTTCAGCAGTACAAAAAAAGAGACAGTTTAGAAAAATAACTGTCTCTTTTTAACTGATTATTCAAGGTAGCTTTACAAAAATGATTGCTTTTTAATTGCTTTGATTGGTTGTAATAACTTGAGGTTTTAACTGATCTGGGAGCAACGGTTCACTGACCAAATTATCCAAACCTACGCTCTTTGAGGTTAGCAATGTTTGCCACTCTGCTTTTAATTCCCCATTATTAGGATTTGATAAAAGCGACTGTGCTAAACTAAAAAGGCTATCTTGCCAAATGCCGGCTTCTGCATAAAGATTGGCAAGCTCTTGAGGACTAGCTGTTGCTAACTTGGTCGCTAGTTGCTCCCCTGTTTTAACCCGCTTGATCGCACCTTCGACAAACTTATCTTTGGAGCGTTCTTTAGGGTTGCAAACTATTGAGAACGACCACCGATATACTTTATCTACTTCTAGTGAAGTTTTATTAAAGGGAATACTGACTATTCCACCTTTTTCACTTGATTTATAGGTTTGCTTGTATTCTTTATCTTGATCGTGCAATACAAGCTCTAATGTTGCAGAAGTTTGGGGAACGTAGAAAAAGAAAGTAGGATTTGCTTGTGTTGTTAACCCTATGTTAGAGTTGGGAACTACAGCAGTTAAAGGATTTTGCCCGGAAGAGCAATTTTTCTCTTGCGGAGCTCGCGAGCCACCTGCTACGCGTCTGCCAGGTGCTTGTAGACCTTCTGGTGCTTTAAATGTTATTCGGGCTTCTGCGCTTGTGAAAGGAATCAGGAAAGATGAGCCAAAAACTATAAATAATAGTTTTGCCCACAATCTTCGTTTGCGAAAGAATTTCATAGAAATAAAGGTGCGACTAAAACCCCATTAGTGATGGACTAACAGCCGCCCTCTCCATACTTAGTTGGCAAAATTGTGCACATCTTCAGTTACCAATTATAAACTAAATTGTCGAAAAATTTTTATCAGTACATGATCAATGGCTCAGTGAGGCTACAGGTGCATAGCGTCTGCTTTTCTTGAGGCGATCGCTTGATTCATAAGCTAATCAGCAGCGCCCTATTTTCTATGCCTCATACCCATTGCCCGATCCCAACTAGTGATGTTTAATTTAATCACCTACTTAACAGTTTCGCTTTGGCAGGTAGTAGGCATCGCGATCCGGTTATCTATTTCGGTTTCTGATGCAATTAGGGTAACTTCGCCTTTGTTATTAAATACCCAACCAGTGGCAGGTATGATTGCAATGCCTTCTTTTGTTTGATTCAAAGGCTTTGAAGTAGGTGCAGAGATATTCTCTCCACTGGAGATATTGGTTAGCCGTGTATCCGACCAGACTACATCACTAGTCAGAAAATCATCAGGGCTATCCGGTAAACCACTACGTCCGGTGTAAGTGAAGCTACTACCATCTTTGCCTGCGAAAGCACCACAATTAGAAGCAACCAGCCTGGAAACTTCAACTACACTTGCAGGCAATTCCAGCAAACCACGGCGGGGATCTATATCAAGGGTGTTAATATCTACCGTACCGGGATTGTTAAATTCAGAACTGGCATCAATATCGTTAGTACTGTTTCCGAAAATGGCTCGACCTTCAAAGAAGCCAAAAAGCCCTTGAGTGTTGATTGTAATATTACCGCCTCTACCACGAAAAGCGCTGGCTCTTATATCACTATTTTGTCCAAAAGGGGCAATTACAAAACCTTTCTTAGCATTAATAATGATATTACCACCTCTGGCTGTGCCATTTGCAATAGCAGAAATTAGGCTATTATTTTGCAATAATAACAAATCTACATCTTGTAACAGGATGTTTGCTCCTTCTTGTCCTTCTATTGCAGTTTTTGCAGTCAAGCTTCCTTGGTTGAGGCGAATAGTTTTAGCAGTAATATTCAAATTACCTGCTTGTCCGTCGGGACTGCTGACTGAGATTGTTGCACCATTTTGAACTTGCAACGAAGGAGTGTTAATTGTCAAGTTACCTCCCTGAGCCGTTGAGTTGGGGGAAGTATTGGCAAATATTCCGGTGGTTTGACCTATTTGGTTTATACCAGCAATGCTCGGATTTCTACCTGAAATATTAAGGCGATCGCTCACATTAAGTTCGATATTACCTGCATTGCCACTGCTAAAAGCTGTGGTGAAAATTTGTCCACCGCTAGTTATATCAACGACATTCGCATTAATATTTATACTGCCACCACTAAAGTTACTTCTAGTGTCTGCTCTGACGCTTGCCCCATCTGATATACGTAAATTAGCGGTTTTTACTGTGATGTCTCCACTGACACCCCTGGCTAATTGTTCGCTGGTTGTCGCTAGGGTAGTGTAGGGAAAACTGTTAGCGCGATCGCTTCCTCTTGGGGGAAATTGCAATGCTCTCCCGGAAATGTCCACGAATTCTGTGCCATTCACCTCAATATTGCCAGAGTTAGCACCGCTAAAGGATCTAGATGATATTTCCGAACCCCCAGTTACAGCAACAGATCGCCCTTGGATTCTAATATTACCAGCATTGCCTAGTCCTTCTCTAGATCTTGTGTCAGATCGACTTCCAACATTTGTGGCAATCAAGCTATTCTGTAAAGAGATCGGACCAAAAGATTCAACTGTAATCAGACCAGCATTGCCTCGTCCTAAAGCTTCTGTTGTCAAGGCACTATTATTTGCTAAAGATACTTTTTCATTGCCTCGCACTAATATGCTTCCTGCGTCACCTCCAGTAGTGCTGGCTCTTAAAAAAGCATTATCTAACGATATGGAGCCATTAGCGTTGATAAATATATCTCCACTACCTAGTGAGTTTCTCTCACCAAAGGTAGAAATCACCTGGTCGTTAGCTTGCGTATCTCGTCCATTTAAAGAAATGGAACCGCTAGCTTGTAAAGATACATTTCCACCGCGTCCTTGTCCACTACCATTAGTACTTATTGCTGGATCGCTTCCTTGATTATTAATAAAAATCTCACCAGCCTTGATGCTGATATTACCAGCATTGCCTCTGGAGTTGCTTTCGGCGGCTGTTGTCAGTATGGTATTTGTGAAGTCGTAAGCGCGATCGCTATCTGGACGGGGAATTTCTGGTGCATTACCTGAGATTGACACCAATTCTGTGGCATTAACGTTTATATTGCCGGAGTTCACACCCGAAAAGGATCTCGAAGATATTTCCGAGCCACCCGTTAGAGAAACAGATCGTCCATTAATATTTATATCACCAGCATTGCCTAGTTGCAGATTTGGAGTGTTTTCGCCGATACCGACAGCAGTACTCACCAAGGTATTTTGAATCGAGATTAGACCTGAAGAATTGAGTGTAATGCTTCCAGAATTTCCGCGTATAAAGGCTGTAGCTATAACAGAGCTATTATTTGCTAATGAGATTTCATTACCTTCAAGTGATATGTTTCCCCCATTTCCCCCAAAGCTGCTAGCGACAAAAAAGGCATTATCTAACTTGATAGCACCACTTGCATTAAGTGATATGTCTCCGCTAGCTGGTGATTTCTCCCCACTAAAAGTGGAAATTACCGATTCGACTGAATTGACACTTTGCCCAGTGACAAAAATTGAGCCTTTGGATTGTAATAATACGTTCCCACCGCGTCCTTGTCCACTACTATTAGTACTTATTGCTGGATCTCTTCCTTGATTATTAATCAAAATTTCACCAGCCTTGATACTGATGTTACCTGCATTGCCTCTGGAGTTGCTATCGGCGGCTGTTGTCAGTATAGTATTTGTGAAGTCGGAAGCGCGAGCGCTATCTGGACGAGGAATTTCTGGTGCATTACCTGATATTTCTACTAATTCTCTAGCATTAACGTTTATATTGCCGGAGTTCACACCCGAAAAGGATCTAGAAGATATTTCCGAGCAACCAGTTATAGAAACAGATCGCCCACTAATATTTATATCACCAGCCTTGCCTAGTTGCAGATTTGGAGTGTTGTCGTCGCGATTGCCGACAGCAGTATTGACCAATGTATTTTGAATCGAAATTGGACCTGAAGAATTGAGTGTAATGCTTCCAGAATTTCCTTGGTTAAAAGCTACACTAGCGAGGGAGCTATTATTTGCTAATGAGATTTCATTACCTTGCAGTGATATGTTTCCCCCATTTCCCCAAAACCTGCTGGTGACAAAATAGGCATTATCTAACTTGATAGCACCACTTGCATTAAGTGATATATCTCCGCTATCTGCTGGTTGTCCCCCCCCGAAAGTGGAAATTACCGATTCGACTGAATTGATACTTTGCCCAGTGACAAAAATTGAGCCGCTGGATTCTAATGATACGTTTCCACCGCGTCCTTGTAGACTACGATTAGTACTTATTGCTGGATCGCTTCCTTGATTATTGATAAAAATCTCACCAGCCTTGATGCTGATATTACCAGCATTGCCTGTAGCATTATCAGCAACTGTATTGCTTAGTCTGCTAGCTTGATTGATTGTTACTGTTCCTGTGGCAT
>JBPCQW010000398.1:0-3116 GCA_050997715.1 Hassallia sp. | reverse complement strand
GTCATCAACAATTGGTCTTCCAAGCCCAATTTGACTGGTCTGCCTGGTTTGCGCTTATGTTGCTTAAGCGATCGCACTACTTCTAACATTTGACCAAAAGTCTCTGGACGCACACCACACAGCATTCCTGTAAAAATCCTGTTTTTAGCAGCCGATCCGAGTGATGAACGTCGGTTGCGTTTATTGCAAGAGTTGCGAGATATTCGTGAACGGCTGCAACTATCCAAAGAGCGAGGATTTAAATTAGAGTCCCGTGAATCGGTTCGCATCGTGGACATAACACAAGCAATATTCGATATCGATCCGCAAATTCTGCATTTCTCCGGACATGGAACAATTTGTACTCGCCCAAGGCGTTGCAATCACTGATTTAATTCAAGAGATTGGGGGTGGCTTAAATTTTAAGCGCCCCAAATTTTTACAGATTGTACGTTTCGCCATTCAGGGAGAAGTGAAAGTAATATATGTAGCACACAAAGATCGGCTTTGCCGATTTGGATTTGAGTTAGTTGAACAGATTGTGTTGTGGGGAGGTGGTTCAATTGTTGTTGCCAACGCCGAAACCTTGTCTCCCCATGAAGAGTAAGTTAGAAAAGTTCCGTGATGAACCTGATATGTATGAACCTGCTTCTCTAGGGAAAAATCCTTCAGAAAGCGAAGCTGCTGTAATGGAGCTTTTCTTTCACGACTGTGAACCTGATATAGCAAGTTGGGCAGTTTCCAATATGCGACAGCAGAAATCAATGGCATATATTTTTGAGGTCAGTCCTCTACAAGCTTTGCCTGATGTGGAGTGTGCGTATATTGTCTGCGCTGATGACCGGATAATTTCCCCTGCATGGTCGCGCTACGCTGCACGCAAGCGCTTGGGAGTTGATGCGATAGAATTACCTGGGGGACATTGCCCGTATTTATCTCGTCCTGTCCACCTTGCATCAATATTATATGGATAGAAAAATTGAGTAATCAAAACACCTCCAAGTCACGACTCGGAGGTTTCCTGCGTTCATAACTTCGGTGGAACGTCTCTAAAATATGTATGATTTGCGCTCCCATTATATAAATTGAATATAGGCGATCGCTAACTTTTGTTTTGCATGAGGCAATTAAAATTGCCAAAATGTGAACACAAATAGTTTCTCTTCAGTTTATGCGTCGCCTCGTTACTTATATTATAATTTTCCTACTTTCGCTCTCGTTTATTACACTGTCAATGCCGTTAGGTGAGACTAATTGCAATGCAGAACCTTTTCTGGCATCAAAAACGCAAAAATTTCAAGTACATGCTACTGAAGTTGTTGTTAAACCGTGGCTTGGCGAACACCACGTATATGGTATATTTATGGTTCCAGATAAATACGAGGAAGCGCCATTCTTTATATTAACAGTTAAACATCTTGGCAGCTTCTGCGAAAAGCCTTTTGGCAATAGTCAATTCTACGATGATATTTTAGCGGAACCGGGAACGCATCTGATTAGAGATTACATTAGAACTCGGCTGGCTCTGCGATTAATTATCCAAGGTTTGTATTTCCAACTTAATGATAAATATAACTGGAGTCTGACTTATCCTGCGGACAATTATGGTAAGTTAAATAACTGACTCTTTAATGCTTCTGTGTAAGGAATGACCGCGAAAACTCTCTCAAACTATTATATGTAACCTATAATTTTTTACTAAAAAGTTTCAGCCGCATGTACTGCAACAGCGATCGCATTCTTGACGGCGGTATCTTTCTGTTCTAAAATCACATTTTCACTTTTTGTACGCTGGGCAACTACACCACAAACAGCAGCAGTTGCAAATTGATAAACTCCTCCCATTTTGAAAAGAGTACCACATTCCATTTCATAATTCAAGACATTCAAACGCCGATATTCTTCAGTTATTCCATCAAGCGATCGCATTAAATAAGGATTTGCCGAATCAGTGCGTTCCTGTCCTTCGTAAAAAGTATCTACCGATGCCGTAATCCCCATGTAATGCGAAATCTCTAACTTACGTGCAGCATTAACCAACGCTACCGTGAGAAACGGATCGGCAGCTGCGGGATACTCCACAGGTGCAATATCATTTGCTGCACCTTGCCGACATAATGCCGCACTGCTAATTACAATACTACCGACATTTACATAAGGTTGAATTGAACCACAAGTACCAATGCGAATAAATTGCCGAATTCCTACTTGCACCAACTCATTCACCACAATACTCAAAGAAGGCGCACCCATACCACTAGTAGCAGATAAAACGGGGCGATTATTTGGCAAATATCCTACATAACTATTAAGTCCGCGATTTTCCGACAACAAACGCACATCCTGCAAATAAGTTTCAGCAATTAACCGAGCGCGTTCGGGATCACCAGATAATAAAGCGATAGTGGGAGGCTGTGAACCCAAATCATCTTGCCCAAAGCCAATGTGATATAAATGGTTACTTGTCATAGGTAAATTATATAGTTCGTAATCAGCGAGAAGATCGCTTAATTCGGGCAGTTTAGTGCCAACTACGATACACTACACTCCCCTTCGGATGAAGTGCAACGCCGGTAGAAAGGGTGCAACAATGGACTTCATCGACTTAGAAAAAAAACATGGTATCACCCCTCATCAATACATCAAAAAAAGGCAGTCTACATAAGTCTGCCTTTTTTATTTCCATCTTAATTATTATCTTTCTAGGCAAATACAAACTAAATAATCTGAGTAGGGAAGGGGGTGAAAACACCCCAACAAAGTGGTGACTAAATGAACTTAGCCCAAATTCAGAGCCTTTTGATTTTTGCGTTTGCGGAGGAACATACCACCACCTATAGCCAGCAAACCTAAAGCAAGACTAGGCTCAGGTACTGTGCGGAAAGAGTGGTTATCGCTTTCAAATCCACCCGCTCCCTTTTGGGAAATCACAATTTTGTTGAAGTATTCATTTGCGTTCTCTGCAAAGAACTGAACGTAGCCATTACCTTGATAGTAGGTTTTGCTTCCAGGTGCTGATTGTATAGAACTATCACCTGCCTTTGGTCCAGTATGTTGTTCAGAGTAGAGGGCAAACTTACCTATGTCCGCAGTTTCAAAGGTCTTGATCAGGGTGTCTCCCTTGAAGAAGGAAAGAG
>JBPCQW010000236.1:0-15448 GCA_050997715.1 Hassallia sp. | reverse complement strand
GACGAAGGGTGGTAAGTCGAAGAAGTCACCAGGACAAATGAGTTTACCTTGGGATAAACAAAAGGTGACACAAAGCACGGAGGTGCAAGAAGTAGCAGAACAATTTATCCGGGCTAACGGCTTTAATCCGTCAGTGCCAGGTAATGAATTTCTCAAATGCTGATTACTTCGTCGAAAACGAGTCTGTAATAAATCTTTATATAATTCTGAAACGCTTAGATGTTAAAGTTTACAAGTCTCGATGCGAGAGAAGAGAACCCGCCAAACCGCCCACGCACGAACGCGCGGAATACCGCCGCCCCAATTCTCTTGACGGCGAGCCTGTTGCCCGCCGCCAAAGCCGAAGATAAAGAACGAATTCGGGAGGTGTCCCTTTGGGGTGGTGGTGTTAAAAGTTACTTCCTCTAGATCGATCCAGTTATTATCCACTTTCCACCCGACGCGATCGCCAAAGTTATCCCAGGCTTCTTCATAATACTCGCCGTCAGCCTTACCACCGACGCTCAGGTAAATTTCCTTTTGAACGCTGAAGCCAAAACGCCCATTGCTATATTTTACCCACAATTGGTTAATCGTGCGTAAGTCTGTATAGGGAAAGTTTAATAGTTCGTCTGACGAAAAGTAATCATTTTTCTTTTTCCCTACAGCCTGAATCATCACCAGGTAAGTTTCATAGTCAGCTTCTTTCCAATTGCCTGCCTTCAATAAGTCACGCAGCTTAGTGTAGTCTACACCCCTTTCAGAACTCAGGTCATCTTCTGTAGAGGCGGTTGGGAAACTTGTAGAGACGTGATTAATCGCGTCTATTCCAGGATTAATCGCGTCTTTACGATTGTCGGAAATTAAGCGATTATGTATAGATGCAACATCCTCATCTCTAAGTTTGAGACTTTGTTGATATCGCTTCAACTCCTCACGAGTCTCATCACTTAGAATAGCTTCCTCTTCTAAAGCTTCAGCTAGAACTGTTTCATATTCCTGCAAGCTTTCCTGAAACTCACGGAATGGTTTAAGAACTTCCTCTTTTATCGCAGCTGCTACTTCAGGTGTTAACCCAAATTCCCTTTGCTTACGATTAAGAATATTACGTCCCACCACCGAGAAGCTACCATCTTTGCGGACACATTGTTCAACTTCTTTACGATATTCTAATTCTGGGCTTTTTGGCGCATTTGCTAAACGTATTTTATAACCTTCCTTAACTGCATAAATTTCCGGTTTCATGGCAGGTTTTGCTTCCTGCACTTTGCGTTTAGCATATTCATGCAGTTCATCTACTGTAATTACACCATCGTTATTAGTATCAGCAGCTCCCTTTTCAATCCCCTCTACCAAATAACGGGTGTAAACTCCCCCTCCCGCATCTTCAAACGAGACTTGTGTAGCTGTTGAAGAGGTTAACACCGCTCTGCCTTCACCACCTAATTGAGCTTCGATTTCATTCTTAATACTGACAACAACAGCTTCTTTTGCACTCATACCTGATGCAAAAGCACCGCTAAAGCAGCAGTCAAGAATTAACACCTGTCGCTTTGACTTGCTGCGACTCATGTAACGTTCATGAATAAACTTAGCATCTACTGCTGTTCCAATCCTTAATTGTCCTTGAGGATTGGTTTCGGTATTGTGGCTAACAAAAAATAGATTTCCATCTTCATGTCTATAGCCATGTCCGGAAAAATAGAGCAGCACAATGTCATCTTTTTGACATTTTTCCATAAATAGCTGCTCAATCTCCGATCGCATGGCATCTGAGTCAGGATTAGTTAATAATTTTACTTCATCAAACCCACCTATCTTTGAATCCAGCAAAACCCGCTGCATTGCTTCGATGTCTTTAGCGACACCCGGTAGCGACTTTAACGACTTAGACTGATACTCACTTATGCCAATTAGCAATGCATATTTCGCCATTTTGCTTGCCTAGTAGTTTTTAATATATCAATTTGCCATGCTTTTATAGTTTATACAGTATTAAGGTTGCCTATTCCGCACCCTGACGATGTTTCCGGCAAAACTTTGCGAATGACTGCTGTTAGAGTTATCGATTTTCGCAGTAATCTTCAGATACCCGACTTCTCTAATAAGTCGGGTATCTAATAACACACCCTACAAACTTTTATTATCTAAAAGCAGCTTTTTCAACAAATCAGCTTTCTCGAAACTTAAACGATAAATTTCCGGTTCGGGTTTACCAACAATATGTCCTTGAATATAGCTGACACCTATTTCTTTTAATCTATGCAAGCTAATAGGAATAGTCTCATCCACACCTTCAACTATTACATTTGATGGATTTAAATTATTTGCCCCTACAAGTTCGTGAACAAACCGAATAATAATCTCACATGGTTGATGATGTAGAATCTCTCGGTCAATTTTCACATGACATGGATTCAATCCGGCTAAACGAGAAACTGAAGCATAGCCGACTCCAAAATCATCAATGGCAAATCTAATCTGAAATTTGCGTACATATTCTAACAGTTTAGTTTTGAAAACTTTTAAAGGAGACTTTAAGCGAATACCATCCTGAAAATTTGGTACTTCGGATTTTTCAGAAATTTCTAATATGAGATTTCTCGGTGAAATAACTTTTTCTTTAAGAATCTGACGTACTGTTTCAAAGTACGCTGTTTGCATCAAAGATTCTGGATAAACGTTAACTGATAATGGAACAATTTCATGGGAACGATTTTGTTTTACTTTTTGTCTAGCCTCTAGATAAGTTTTTGTGGCAACTATCAAAAAATATCGATCAAGTTCAAGAATGAAATCATGTTGCCACAATTCTGCCGCTTCAAATAAATCAGAAGGTGTAGTTAAGTTATCTGGATTTCTCGCTAAGGCTTCCCAACCACTAATAAATAAGTCTTCTGGATCTAAATGCAGTACTGGTTCAAAGAATACAATCATTCGTTGAAGACGTTCACGGAATAATTGAAATCTTTTTTGATGTAAGGATGCAGAAACGAAGCCGAAATCTCTCTTTAAATCATCAAGAATAGTAGCTTCAACTAATGCAGATTGAAGTGGTATTTTGTGACAAGCTTGATAAAAGCTAGATATAATTCTGCCGAATGCATCTCCCAAAAGATATGAATCTTGTTTTAAACCGCAAACAACCAGAACTTCAGCTTTTTGTGGTGATTGTAGTGGTATTATCACAAGAGCTTTAATAATACCATTTTTAGTTTCATAGATTTTATAACTTCCATGATGACCGGGATGAAATACTAATTTTTCCGAAAGAATCGGGAAAATTATTGATTTGAAAGTTTCAAGATCAGTATTTTCTTCTATATCTTCAGCTAAATTGCTTTGTGATTTAACAGTCCAGTTATTTTGACCGCGATCGCGTAAAACAAAAACAAAATCTGCTGATGATGAATCTTGAATTATTTCTAATATGCGAGTTGTTATATCACTACTTGAACTATTATTTACAAAGTCTGTCAACCGTGTTACTAAATTATTTATAAAAAATTCATAAGGTTCTAGAAAATTATGCAGATAAGAAGCTTGGGTATGTATAATTACGTCGGACATGCTTTTTTACAATATTGTATTTGGGATAATATCAATTATTGTCATTCCTACTTGAATTATGCTAGTTGCAATTTTAACAACTTATTAAAGATAAAAACTAGTAATAATACACACGATAAAACAGAACTTTTTAATGTTCGGCTCACTTGCTTGCAATAAATAAGAGTGAAAATTTGGCACTTTCATACATAAGCGCGTTCACGGAGTGACTCTGTAAGAGTATCGCCCAGGATAAACTTAGTTACGTCCGGTGCGATCGCTCTTTGCTTTGCCAGTAAAATTGAAAACGGAGAGACAGGGATTCGAACCCTGGTTAAGTTTCCCTAAACAGACTTTCCAGGTCTGCGCCTTAAACCACTCGGCCATCTCTCCAGATGCCACAATTAGCAATAATACTATAAAATCCCAAAAGATGCAAATATATTTTTAAATGGGCATGGGGAATTTGAAGAGGGGGACGGGGACGCAGAGCAGGGGGGACAAGGAAGCAGCAAAAGTTGGGGGAGAAATATTTCTTCTTTCTTATCCTTTCCGATGAGTCTCTTTACCCCTCAACAAAATTGCCCAATGCCCAATGCCCTATGCCCAATTACCCAAATCAAGATGTCTGATATGTACACAATTAAAGTTCGCGATCGCGCTTCTGGTAAAGAATACACCTTGGAAGTGCCAGAAGACCGCTACATCTTGCACAGCGGTGAAAAACAAGGGGTAGAACTGCCGTTTTCTTGCCGAAATGGGGCTTGTACGACTTGTGCTGTGCGAGTGCTATCAGGAGAAATTTATCAACCGGAAGCGATCGGACTTTCCCCAGAGTTGCAGCGTCAAGGCTATGCGCTGTTGTGTGTCAGTTACGCACGTTCTGATTTGTACGTGGAGACACAAGACGAAGATGAAGTTTATGAACTTCAGTTTGGACGCTATTTTGCTAGAGGTAAAGTTAAAGCGGGTTTACCTTTAGATGAAGATTAATACCCCGTTACAGACAAAGTTAAAAGTTAGGAGAAAGCTTTTTTCCTTTTACCTTTTACCTTTTACCTTGCTCTTGAGTTTACTTCTAGTGGGCTGTCAACCTAAAACCCCGCTTGCAGACAATCAGCCGTTGGTGAAAGTGGCGCGGGTGGTGAGTGGGCAAACCTTAGAGGTGTTAGGCTTGGCAGAGCAACCCAATTTGATTTCTCAGGTGCGGTTGGTTGGTATAGAAGCACCAGATTTGCGTCAGCGTCCGTGGGGAGATGCAGCGAAAGATACGTTAGAAACGATGATTGGTGGTGCAGAACAATATGTCAAGCTGGAGTTTGACATTCAAGCCAAAGATAAAATTGGGCGGACTTTGGCTTATGTGTGGAAAGATAAGGTGTTGTTGAATGAAAAGTTAGTCAAACAAGGTAATGTGCTGTTTGTTGCGCGATCGCCTAATCATAAATATGACCAACTTTTAGATCGCGCCCAACAATCAGCTAGACTCATGCAACAAGGCATTTGGAACCCGGAAAATCCCATGCGTCTCACCCCCGCTGAGTTTCGCCGTCAAAATCGTTAGGGAGAGTGTAAACTACTTTTATAGTGACGCACCATCAACCTACAATTAGGACTTACGCACTCGTACACAAAGATTCATAGGTTAACAATAGTTTTTGCGTAAGTCCTGATAGTAAAAGTTTTATAAAAACTTCAATGGGAGTTATTTGTGAGACGTGATGCCATTTTTTACAACATTTTCAAGCGTTCACCCAGGTTACTCTTCGAGTTTGTAGAATCCCCACCAGCAGAAGCCGAAAATTATCGCTTTGAATCGGTTGAGGTCAAAGAACCAACGTTTCGGATTGATGGGGTATTTTTGCCACCACCTGATGCTTCTCCTCGTCTGATATTTTTTGCAGAGGTACAATTTCAAAAAGATGAATTGTTATATCATCGCCTTTTCTCAGAATCTTTGCTGTATATGTATCGCAACCCATCGTATGATGATTGGTATGCGGTAGTAATTTTACAATCCCGCAGCTTGGAACCAGAAAACACAAATATTCACAGATCGTTACTCAATAGTTCGCAAGTACGGCGGATTTATCTAGATGAATTAGGTAATCCTGATAGTCAACCTATAGGTATCAGCTTGATGCAGTTGACTATCGCCTCAGAAAGTCAAATGGTGGAACAAGCGAAGCGTTTAATTGAGCGGGTACAGTCAGAACAGATAAGTGTTTTACCCAAGGATGACATAATAGACGTAATTACTACAATCGCTGTTTATAAATTTGCTAATCTTAGTCGTGAAGAGGTGGAAGCGATGTTAGGAGTTAATTTAGAAGAAACTAAGGTTTACCAAGAAGCTAAAGCAGAAGGTCGAGAAGAAGGTCGAGAAGAACTAAAGCTGGAACTTGTACCTCGGATGATAGCGCGTGGGATGACCATAGAAGAGGTTGCTGAGTTATTGGGTTTAGCGATCGCACAAGTTAAACAATCAACTAACAACTAAGCACCTACCTTATGACTAATTTACAAATCTTCCTAGATATTGCCACTGAAGCAGCATTAGCTGCCGGTGCGGTTTTGCAAGGTTACTTGGGTAAGTTAGAAGACGCAATTATCGAAAAAGGACGCCCAGGTGATTTAGTCACCGCTGCTGATAAAGCTGCGGAAGTGGTAATTTTGGATATTTTGCGTCGCCACTTTCCAGAACACTCTATACTTGCGGAAGAATCAGGTAAGTTAGGAAATCAAGATAATCAATATCTCTGGGCGATCGACCCCCTAGATGGTACAACTAACTACGCTCACCAATACCCGTTTTTTGCAGTTTCCATTGGGCTGCTAATTAATGGCGTTCCGCAAGTTGGTGTGATTTATGATCCATTCCATGATGAGTTATTCCGTGGAGCCACGGATTTAGGAGCAACGCGCAACCGTCGTCCTATCAAAGTTTCCGAAACCGCTGAACTAAGTAAAAGTTTGTTAGTTACGGGATTTGCTTACGATCGCCACGAAACATCTGATAATAATTACGCCGAATTTTGTCACCTCACCCATCTAACCCAAGGAGTTAGGCGCAGTGGTTCCGCATCTTTAGATTTAGCACATGTCGCCTGCGGACGTTTGGATGGCTACTGGGAAAGAGGTCTTTCACCTTGGGATATTGCCGCTGGCATTATTTTACTACAAGAAGCCGGCGGTAAAGTCACCGCTTACGATCGCACTCCTTTAAAAATTGAGTCAGGTAGAATTCTCGCCACTAACGGTCACATCCACGACAGCCTAAGTCAGCAATTACAACAAGTTCCCCCTTTGTCAGCGTGGGGATGAGGAGTGGGGGAGTGGGGGAGTGGGGGACAAGGGGACAAGGGGACAAGGGGGACAAGGGGACAAGCAGAATAACTCCTAACTCCTAACTCCCCACTCCCCACTCCCCATTCCCCATTCCCCACTCCCCGACAGTGTTAAATTTATAGCCATTTCTCAGAAGCAAAGTACACTAGTAAAATCTAATGGACTGTTTGGTGAAAAGCTTCTATCTATATGTCTTGGAAAATAGATCGTGGACTGTTTAAATACGATTTCACAGATTATCACGCAATTTTGTGCGTTTCGGTGGATGCGGATGTAAAAGATATCCGCAAACGTTATTTGAAAATTGCCCGTCGTCTGCATCCTGATAGTAATGCTAGCGCTAGCGCTGCTGAGAAACAACTAGCTACTGAGTTGTTATCAAAGTGGGTTAATCCCGCTTACGAAAAGCTGTCAGCCGATCGCACGCGTGCAGAATATATGGTAGTTTTGTCGCAAATGGGCAAACGCTTGGTACAAGAATCGTCTTCGGTGGAACTAAACACCGATTTGGCAAGGCAGTTAGCTAGTGTACCAAATGTAGATCACGTATACAAAAGTGCGATCGCTAAAATTGCCGAAACTGAATATGACTCTTTAGAAAAAGTACTACAAATCGTTGCTCACGTCAGTGAGTTGAATTTAGTTTACTTAATGCGGACTGCGGGTAAATCATTCGCAGCCTCTCAGCAAGCGGCTCAAACTAAAGTAAATTCAACTACCCCTACTACCCCAAATACAGCTACGAATACAGCTGTTCCTACCCCCGTAGCGCCACCAAAAGAAGATTCTGTTGCGATTCAGTATTTGCGTCGCGCCCAAGAATTGCTCGGAAAAAATCAATTGGCACAAGCTAGGGTAGAATTGCAAGATGCCATAAAACTAGAGCCTCATAATAGTCGCTGTCATAGTTTGATCGGAGTGGTGTATTTGAAGCAAAATCAAAGCACAATGGCAAAGGTTCACTTTGACCGCGCTCTGCAACTAGACCCCAATGACGAAACGGCATTGAAGGGTAAACGCGTACTAGAACAGGCTTTGGGACAAAAACCAGGTGGTTCTAAAGTGACTTCATCCTCAAATAATGGGGGTAAGCAACCAGATAAATCTGGCAATGGCGGTTTATTTGGCGGTTTGTTTGGTGGGAAGAAAAAATAATGGTGTATCAACCAGCAGCGGGTGCAAGGGATTTATTACCCTTAGATGTGGCTCAAAAACGCTGGATTGAAGATAGGTTACAACAAGTGTTTCACCGTTGGGGATATCACAGGATTATCACCTCAACTTTAGAACGCATGGATACTCTAATGGCAGGAGAAGCAATCGATCGCCGAGGAGTGATCCAACTGCAAAATTCCGAAGATGAGGAATTAGGCTTGCGTCCAGAACTCACAGCCTCAATTGCCCGTACCGCTGTGACACGCATGGCTGGTGTTAGTTATCCGCAACGGCTGTATTATAATGCTAATGTGTTCCGGCGCACGAATGAAAGCAGGCACAATCGCCAGCAAGAATTTTATCAAGCTGGGGTAGAGTTGCTTGGTGGTGGGGGATTGTTGGGAAATGCAGAAGTGCTTTTGTTGGTGGCTGATTGTCTGCAAGCACTTTCAATTTCACATTGGCATTTAATTTTAGGCGAAGCGGGAATCACGCGATCGCTTTTATCGGCTTTTCCCCCAAATCTACAAGCTACAGTCAGAAGTGCGATCGCTAATTTAGATCGTATTGCTCTCGATAGTTTACCCTTGAGCGATGAACTCAAACAACGTGCCCAAATCATGTTAGATTTGCGCGGAAATCCAGCAGATGTTTTGGAACTCGTCAGTAATTTAGGATTAGATGCCGAACAGCAAGCGGCGGTAAATGATCTCAAATCTCTGGTAGAATTACTAGAATACAAAGGGGACTTCCCGTTAATTCTTGACCTCAGCTTGATCCAAACTATCGATTATTACACCGGTATTGTGTTTGAAGTTGTCACTGATACCGACACGCAAGCGCGGGTTTTAGGGCGCGGTGGTCGCTACGACCAGCTTTTGGGACTATATCATCCTCAAGGCGAAAATATCCCCGGTATTGGCTTTGCACTGAATATTGAAGATTTATACCAAATTTTACTATTAAATAAGTATTTACCGCAAGTTACGCCAGCCAGCAACTATTTGGTAGTACCAGAGACAGCAAATGCTTACGCTGCGGCGTTTGCTTACGCGCAAAAACTCCGAGATTCTACAGAATTAGTGCGGGTAGAAATCGACTTGGGGGAACGTGACGCAGAAGCAATTCGGGAATATGTACGCGATCGCCAAATTGCCCAAATTGTTTGGATTAAAGCTGATGGTTCACCAATAATTGAATTAACTTCCTAAAAAGGAATTTTGAATTGATTATCGAAGATCATCCGTGACAGATTAATAAAATTGCGCTTTTGTCAAGTGGTCAGAGGAAAAGGCGATAGATCAAGCTGTCGCTCGTAGTTGTTAAGAGTACCAGAATGAGAGTTTTACTAACAGGGTTTGAGCCGAATGATGATGGTCTTAATGCATCAGAGTTGATCGTAACTTCTCTGCAAAATAATCCTCCCCAAGAACTTAGTAACTACATGAATTGCATTGACTTTAAAATCATGCCCGCTAATACCAACATACTTGGGCAAGTAGTTGAGCAAACTCTTAAAGCTTATTCTCCAGATATTTGTATTTTAATTGGGCAAGCACGCGGTTATAACAAAATAACTTTTGAAAGAATGGCAAAGAACCTGAGACACTTTGTAACTTTGGATAAAGCTGGAAATGCACCCAAGGGTGAGAAGGTTGTACCCGATGGACCTGTAGCATATTGGAGTTCTCTCCCGCAGCAAGAGAGTTTAGTCTCTTTGTTGGAAACTAATAATATTCCAGCCAGGATCTCAAATGATTGTGGAACTCATCTTTGCAATCAAATTTTCTATCATGTTCTTCACTGGAGGGAAATTCATAAATGTAATATTAAAGTTGGTTTTGTCCACATTCCCGTATTGCCAGAACAGGTAATCAAGTTTTGGTCAGAGTCCCCATTTATGCCAATGGACATGACCCGTAAAGCTCTCTTGCTAATTATCAGCAGGCAGATTAAAGTGGTTGATTCAAACCTGCTTGCGGTCTAACACATAGTAAAAAAAGTTACTAACTCTAGACTCTAGACTAATAAATAAGTATTGTTGCTAGGCTATAAATAGCTGATTCAATACAGCTATGAGTGATCCAAAGAGGGGAATTATGCCACATACTATTGTTACTAATGTCTGTGAAGGTGTCGCAGATTGCGTAGATGCTTGTCCAGTAGCTTGCATTCATCCGGGACCGGGCAAAAACACCAAGGGAACTGATTGGTATTGGATTGACTTTGCTACCTGCATTGACTGTGGTATATGTCTTCAAGTATGCCCGGTAGAGGGAGCGATCGTTCCAGAAGAAAGACCGGATTTACAAAAAACGCCATAATAGTCATGCATTCCAGAGTCCATAGTCAATAGTTATTTGACTTTTGACTTTTGACTCTTGACCAATGCCCAATGCCCAATGCCCAATGACCAATGACTAATGACTATTTATTAGAAGTTAACGATGTCCGCGCTGGATATATTAAAGATGTCGATATTTTGCAAGGTGTAAATTTTCGGGTACAACCTGGGGAATTAGTTACAGTAATTGGTCCCAACGGTGCTGGTAAATCCACTTTAGCGAAAACCATTTTTGGACTTTTGACACCTCATACAGGTACAATCACCTTCAAAGGTGAAAATATCGCCGGACTCAAGTCAAATCAAATCGTCCAGCGGGGAATGTGCTATGTGCCGCAAATTGCTAACGTTTTCCCCTCCCTCAGTGTGGAAGAGAACCTAGAAATGGGTGCTTTTGTCCGCAACGTTGCTTTAAAGCCGTTGAAAGATAAAATATTTAGCATGTTTCCTAGATTAAGCGATCGCCGTCGTCAACGTGCCGGCACACTTTCCGGTGGAGAACGGCAAATGTTAGCTATGGGCAAAGCTTTGATGTTAGAACCGAGTTTGCTGCTATTAGATGAACCTTCAGCAGCTTTGTCTCCCATCTTGGTAACGCAAGTTTTTGACCAGATTAAACAAATTAATCAAAGTGGTACAGCGATCGTATTAGTAGAGCAAAACGCTCGTAAAGCTTTAGAAATGGCTCATCGGGGTTGTGTCCTAGAGTCTGGACGTGATGCTATCACAGGTGCGGGTCAAGACTTATTGAACGATCCTAAAGTAGGTGAATTGTATCTTGGTGCTGGGAAGAGGCATTAGGGGAATGGGGAAAGCGGTAATTGGGCATGGAAACAATCTCTGATTACCAATTCCCAATTTATAAAAATTAAATGACTCTTAAACCGTGTAAGAGGGTACTCTTGCATCCATATTAAGTTTGATATGTTCCTGGCAATGACCAAGCTTTTGTCAGGTAAATCAATGAGTCGAATTAATGGATTTGTCGAGCGTCGTCATTTCTTAAAGCTGGCTGGTACAGCTGGCTTGGGTATTGCTACTCATAGCATACTTTGGGGCACACAGCAACCTGTTAATTCACAAACTATATTTGCTGATGCTCATCCAGTCAACCCCAATCCAGTTAGTTCTGATGCAGCTTTAAAAAGATTACTGGATGGAAATAAACGATTTATACAGCAAAAACGCCAATATTCAGACGAATCGCTAGAACGTTTGCGATTAGTTTCTAAAACACAGCATCCTTTTGCATCGGTATTGGGCTGTGCAGATTCTAGAGTACCAGCAGAAATTATCTTCGATCAAGGACTTGGAAATTTATTTGTGGTGCGAGTCGCTGGTAATGTTGTCAGTGATTTGGTTACAGGCAGCCTAGAATATTCTACAACAGTATTGGGTTCTCAGCTAATCTTAATTTTAGGTCATAGAAAATGCGGTGCAGTCGCACAGGCAATCAAAAACGAGCCACTTCCGGGGAAAATTGGCTCTATTATTGAGGGTATCAAACCTGCTATAGAAAGGGTAAAATTAACAACCGGCGACATCACCGAAGATGCGGTTCTTGCCAATATCCAATATCAGGTTGAAGAATTGGCGAAAAAGTCAACGATTTTGGCTAAATTGGTAAGCGTTGGCAAACTAAAAATAGTTGGTGCTTGTTACGATCTTGATACAGGCAAGGTAACTGTTATTACGTGATTTTATCACATAAATTTGCGCTTAAATGTTTAATTTATTTATATAGTTGTTACCGTTGAGTGCTTTTTGTTAACGGGCAACAGTCTTATTTTGTTGGTAATAATTTTAGCGATGTCTGACGACAAGCCAACCATAGACAAACACCACAGTCAAACCAAATATTCTTCTATAGTTAAAAACTTCGATTGTTATACCGAATTTTGGTATAGTCAGTGGAAATAAGAAAGATTTTTTTATTACTCAGTTGCAGTAATACTTTGAGTTGTTCTCACTCACTACTTTCCACCCTTGTGTCTATCGGGAGCAAAGACCCTATGAGTGAGGACAGGAGTTTATTTATATACCAACTTGGTATCAATTTTGTGTATCAAATTAAGGTGAATTGATGAGCCGAATTAATGGATTTGTTGGACGTCGTAATTTATTAAAGTTAGTAGGTGTGGGAGGTGCTGGTATTGCTGCTACTGCTGCTGGCAGTGTACTTTTGAGTGGAGAAAAAGCTGTTGCTCAACAACAATCTACACCCGTACAAAAACCTCAACCAGTTAGTCCTGATGCAGCTTTAAAAAGATTAATTGAGGGAAATCAACGCTTTATTGACGGAAAGCGTCTTAACCCCAACCAATCAAAGTTGCGTTTGCAAGAAACTTCCGTTGCTCAGTATCCCTTTGCAGCTATACTAGGTTGTGCTGATTCACGAGTGCCTGCGGAAATTGTTTTCGATCAGGGACTGGGGGATTTGTTTGTCGTGCGACTTGCTGGTAATATAGCTGCTCAAGAGGCTATAGGTAGTTTAGAATTTGCTACTGCCGTATTGGGTGCCCAAACTATCATGGTTTTAGGTCATGCAAGATGCGGTGCAGTTTTAGCCGCAATCAAAGGTGATCCTCTCCCAGGTAGAATTGGCGTTTTTGTTGAGGAAATCAAACCAGCTGTAGAAAGGGTAAGAAACAAAACAGGCAATATAGAAGAAAATGCTGTTATTGCCAATGTTCAATATCAGCTGGGAAGATTAGCAGAAAGCTCAACAATTTTAGCAAAGTTGATCAAAGAAGGCAAACTGAAAATTGTTGGTGGTCGTTACGACCTGGCTACGGGAAAAGTGACTATGGTAGCCTGATTGGGAGCAAGTTGTCTGCGGTTAATAAACAAGAGTGGTTATTAAAATCAGTTCACAACATTTGCAAATAATCCGCACCCATGCCGCAAGCACTTATCCAGAAGAGTGCTGCGGTATAATGTTGGGTTATCTGGCTAATGAGAGCAAAACTGTGGTAGAAGTAATGCCAACAGAGAATGCTTGGAGTGGAGAAACATTAGAGGATAATAAAAGACGGCGATATGCGATCGCACCCGAAATCATGCTAAAAGTACAAAAAGAAGCACGCGATCGCTCTTTGCATATTCTCGGTATATACCACTCGCATCCTGATCATCCAGCAATTCCTTCCGAAAGCGATCGCATCCAAGCTTGGCAAGAATATTCATACATCATAGTTTCTGTCCCCAACGGCAAAGCTGCTGAACTCAAAAGTTGGCATCTTGACGACAATCACCAATTTCAAGAAGAAGCAATTGAAATTGCATAAAAAATTAACAATTCAAAATCTTTTGCCCCACTCCCCACTCTTGTAGAGACGCGACTAATCGCGTCTCTACGCCTCCCCACAGCGTCACATTTTTCGGTACGATTAATATTCCGCGCTTCCACATCAAACTGCTATGCTCAATCCCAATCTGGATGAAGTCCAGTTAACAAAAGACGATTACGAACGTTACTCCCGACACCTGATTTTGCCAGAAGTCGGATTAGAGGGACAAAAACGTTTAAAATCCGCTAGTGTACTGTGTATCGGTACAGGTGGACTCGGTTCGCCGTTGCTATTGTATCTTGCGGCGGCGGGTATCGGACGCATCGGTATTGTTGACTTTGATATTGTCGATACTTCCAACTTGCAACGCCAAGTAATTCATGGTACATCTTGGGTAGGTAAACCCAAGATAGAATCAGCAAAGAATCGCATTCACGAAATCAACCCTCATTGTCAAGTTGATTTGTATGAAACGCGCTTGAGTTCTGAAAACGCTCTTGATATAATTAAGCCTTACGATATCGTCGTTGATGGTACTGATAACTTCCCCACACGATATTTAGTAAATGACGCTTGCGTATTAGCGAACAAGCCTAACGTTTACGGTTCAATTTTCCGCTTTGAAGGTCAAGCTACGGTATTTAACTACGAAGGTGGACCAAATTACCGTGACTTGTATCCAGAACCACCACCACCAGGAATGGTTCCCTCTTGTGCAGAAGGTGGGGTACTGGGAATTTTACCAGGAATTATTGGTTTAATTCAAGCAACGGAAACAGTTAAAATCATTTTGGGCAAAGGTGAAACATTAAGCGGACGCTTAATGCTGTATGATGCCCTTAACATGAAATTCCGGGAATTAAAGCTGCGTCCCAATCCAGTGCGTCCAGTAATCGAGAAGTTGATAGACTACGAACAATTCTGCGGTATCCCACAAGCAAAAGCAGAGGAAGCGAAACAGCAGATGGAAATTCAAGAAATGACGGTGCAGGAATTAAAGCAGTTGTTAGATAGCGGTGTGGATGATTTTGTACTGCTGGATGTCCGCAACCCCCATGAGTATGAAATTGCGAAAATACAAGGGAGCGTTTTAGTACCATTACCAGATATTGAAAGTGGGCAAGGTGTTACAAAAGTTAAAGAATTACTCAACGGACACCGCTTAATAGCTCATTGTAAGATGGGTGGGCGATCGGCGAAAGCCTTGGGTATTCTCAAAGAAGCCGGAATTGAGGGGACAAACGTCAAAGGTGGTATCACCGCTTGGAGTAAAGAAGTAGATCCCTCAGTTCCAACGTATTAATAGTGAGGAGTTAGGAGTAGACCTTAACAGGGGTAGGGGTACTAAAAAACGAACTAAATGGCTGAATAAATTCAGCCATTCGCTTATATCCCCCGAAATTATATTCGGGGCTTTACGTACCCGTAAAAAAATCAAAGAAAATCCGGATATTCTTCACAGCGACAGACTCTGTAGTAAAAATACTCACTTGTTATGCCTGCTCCATTATATACAGCACATTGCAAGTAGGTGAAGTACAATGCTCTTGTCTAAAAGCCAGACATAGAGGAAATTTAACTTCTGACTTCAGAAGTTAGTCCTTCTGAATTCTGCTGTTTTACCTTTCTCCGGACATGAGAAGAAGTCGCATCGGGTCTAAATGAACATACCAAGGGAAAGGTTGGTCTTTGAGTGTTGTCCATTTATCTTTGAATACTTCGGCTTGTAAATGATAATCTTGATTGGCTGTAGGAGACGAATGCAGCTTCAAAAACAACGTCA
>JBPCQW010000233.1:0-6639 GCA_050997715.1 Hassallia sp. | reverse complement strand
TCCGCATTGCGGCAGACCGGGGAATTATTATTGTTCGGGTTATTCCTAATTCTCCTGCTGGAAGAATTGGATTACGTGCAGGAGATGTTATTCAACAAATTAACAATCAACCTGTTAACACTACCGAAGAAATTCAGCAGATTCTTGAAAAGAATGGCTTAAATAAAAACTTGCAAATTCAAGTATTACGCAATGGACAAAATTTGCAATTTACAGTGCAACCTCAACCATTGCCATCTGCAACTAATAACCAGCCTTAAGTTTGTCGGGTTTCATTATAACTATTCACCCTTGCTATTTGCCGCAGATAATGCTTTTTCTTCTCGATTGTCTTTTTTATCCTGCCAGTTATTGAGTACATCTTTTACCAAAACTTCTTTTATCCACGTTTGCAAAACAATAACTAAAGGAACAGCGAGAAATACACCTAAAAAACCGAAAAATTTGCCAAAAAAGACCACTGACACCAAAGTAACTGCGGGTAGTAAAGATGCCTGAGTTCTCATCACCAAAGGCACTACAATCAAACTTTCAACTTGCTGAATTCCAAAGTATAAAGCTACCACTGCGGCTAATTTCCAAGGTGCTTCATTCAAAGCTAACAGCGCAGGGGGAATCACGCTTAAAGTTGGTCCAACGTTGGGAATAAATTCTAACAATCCTGCTAAAATAGCATTAACTAATGGTAATGGCACTTTCAAAATCAATAGCCCGATATAGCTGAATGTCGCAATAATTAACATAGTTAGAAGCGTGCCTTTTATCCAACCAGTTAAAGAAACTGCACATTTATTAAGAATTTCATCAACGCGCTGACGATAAAATGCAGGAAATAGCATTATAAATCCTTGTCGATATGGCGCTGGATCTACTAACAGCATAATAGTTAAAGCGACAAAAAGTAACAAACTTAAAATAATAGAAAGCGATCTACTAACTAAACTGAAAAAGTTGTTAATTAAGTCATTTAACCAAGCTTGTAAACCTTGAGTTAGATATTTCAACCCACGGATGTTTTCTAATAGTTGGTCAGGAATTACATTTTGTAACCAATTGTTCCACGATCGCAACCGTTCTAATGTCATTGGCATCACGCTACTAAATTGTTGCAATTGGTCAAGAGTAGCTGGTACAATTAAAGCAAAAAAACCGACTAAAATGATTAGTAGAAGCCCAATCGATATAGTAACTGCAATGCCTCGCTTGATGCGAAATCTTTGGAACAAACTTACTAGTTGATTGAGGACTGTTGCTAAAACTATAGCCGCAAATACGACTAAAAGGATTTGCCGAATTTCCCACAAAATGTAAAGAGATATAACAAAAGCCAGAAAGCCAATCAATTGTCCGATTCGCACAATGTACCCCCCATTTTTTGCTAGTTTCAGGGATTTTGCTGACTTGAATTTCTTCAGAGTAGCTGTGTTACGATGTTAAAAAAGCTGCTGAAAGGCTGATTTTGGGAGAAGGTTTACTATATCTACCTAACCACAGAATTTAAGCGTTTGATCAAATCGGAATTTTCTTAACTATTTTGCTTCGCTGAAGACGGTTGAAAATGCGATCGCCTAAATCGGAGCATCTTCTATTATTTCATTGTTGAGAATTCTGGCGCAACAATTCTTGAATATCACCACGCAAAGCAGTAATTTCATCATGTAGTTCTGTAATTGATTTCGCTCCTGCTAACTCAGCCGAGTCATCATCAGCATCCCTACCAATGAAAAATGTGGCAAGAGTAGCTGTCACGTAGCCAAAGACAGCAAAAGCGTACAAAGATAATACGAAACACAAAACCCGACCTTCAGTGCTTTGGGGCCAATACTCAGAACCCATTGTAGTCATTAACATCGCTGTCCACCACAAAGCCTCACCGTAATTATTTAACCCAGCGTCAGGAACTTCGCTTTCAAACGCATACATCCCGGCTGATCCGACTAATGTAATAATTGCTGTCAGCACCATAACATAACCAAAACCACGTCGGTTAAAACTACTACTTAATGCCCGCATTCCCCGATTAGTACGGGTCATTACTCGTAGCAATCGCAATCCTCGGATCGCTCGAACTGTGCGAAGCGATCGCACCACTCTGAGTATGCGAAAAGTTCTTAAAGCTGGTAACAATAAAGAAATAGCGGTTAGCCAATTTTGCTTGAGATAAATTTTCTTCTGGGGAGCTACAGCAAATTTAACTATAAAATCTAGTATAAAAATAATCCAAATGGTATTATTTACGATTTCCAGAAGCGGAGAAAGTCCCCAAATTAGCTCAATAATAAATAGTGCCAACCACACAAAGGAAAGTACCAGCATAGGAGTTTCCAGCCAATCTTCTAATTGCTGGAGGACTTCAATACGCTCTTGTTCTAAAGCTTGTTTGTCAGACGAATTTAGATTTCTCATCGCTTTCTACACGAGTTTTCCACTTTTAAGTTCTACCTTTGAATATGAATCATAATTCTCAAGAGTTAACAATGCATTCTTCTTCAGTTATATACAGCAAATTGCGTTTTTGTTGAATATACGTAGAGACGTTCCGGTGGAACGTCTCTACAGGATTTTGGGTTTTATGCATGTACCTCCTACAACCTGAAATATGCTGTATTTTTGATTTATGTTGTGCGAAAACCTTTAATTTAATATTTCAATATGAAGATGCGTTATTACTAGCCCACGCAGGTAAGCTCTGTTCGTTTAGCCGAGCCAGTGCCTTGCGGAGGTTCCCTCCGTTGACGCATCTGGCGCGGGTTAAGCGCGTTTAAGCACAGCCGCGTCCAGGCTTCGGTGCCTGAAGGCAATAAAGCGCAACCTCACATAGAATTGGTATAAGAACTTATGCAAAGCTTTACTTCATGTGGTATTAATTCTGAATGTTTATATCAATTGACATATATCTACTTATTAATCTAGAAATATTAACATTTTGGAGATAATAATTTACCTCTATAGTAAGATGATAACAATCATAATAATATATTAAATTCAAAGATAATCTTAAGTATAAAACGGCAGGATATAAATATGGTTCTTTTCAGAGTAGATGATTTTGATACAAATTTCCATCAAAATCTTGGTGAACATAACATTAAAAATTACCAAGTTTATTCAGATGTCATAAATGATAAAGTAGGTAGTATCAAAGACGTTTTAGTTGATGAGAATGGTAGTGTTCGTTATTTAGTTGTAGATACAAATTTTTGGGTAAATAGCAAGCATGTACTGCTTCCAATTGGTCGCTGTCGTGTAGACGATAGTAATCGTTACATTTATGCTAAAGGGCTGACAAAACAGCAAGTTGAATATTTACCTGAGTTTGATGACCTTGAGCGAGTGAATTACGATTATGAAGAACGGGTGCGTAAAGTTTACCGCACTTCATTCATCCAAGGAGCTTTAGAAACGAGGACACCACTAGAGACAGAAGTACCTTTAGAAGCACCGATACCTTTAGACCTTCCTCTAGAAGCATCGGCATCTTTAGACGCTCCTGCTGGTAGTCAAAGCACACGAGAAAGAATTATTCATAAAGAAGTACCTGCTTATGCAGAGCCGAAAGAGCGATCTATTCCAGAACCTGTGGTGCTGCAACCGATTTACAACTATCACGAAGAGCCAGATTTGTATCAAATGAATGAGCAGGAACATAAAACTATCAAATTATACGAAGAACAGCTAATCGCAAGTAAACATCGTGTAAAAGCAGGAGAGGTAACGGTTGGTAAACATACTGAAACTGAAACAGCACAGATATCTGTACCAGTTGATAGAGATAGAGTTATCGTTGAGCGCATTACACCCGCAGATAGTGGAAGAGTAGTTTCTCCTGGGGAAGCAGACTTTGGTAACAAAGAGTTTGTACGAATGGACATCTATCAAGAAGTTCCTGACATTCAAAAGCAAGCTGTTGTTAGAGAAGAAGTCCGAGTTAGAAAAGTTGTAGATCAAGATACAGTTGAGGCTGAAGAAAAAGTTCGTCGAGAAAAGTTAGATGTTAACACTGATAATGGGCAAATTCAGCACAGAAAAGGATGATTCTTTGTTTATAAAAAGTAAAACGTTAATGGCATAAGGATTGTATGCGTCAACTTATTATCCAAGTGCCACGGGGACAAGGAAAAGAAGTTTTTGATATTGCTAAGTCACTTAATGGAACAAACCTTGCTCAGTTTGAGGCAATGGGAAGTGAGGAATTAATTGACTTAGTGCTGATTCATGTTTCCAATGGGCAAGTTGAGAAATTACTGGAAAAAATCGAAGACATACCCAAAGTACACATTACATTACTGCCAACTGGTGTAATCACCTTGCATCCTCCAGCATCTCAAGCACCCGAACAAGTCACAAATGTGGAAGAACGCAGCCCAATTGAGATTTTTTTGGGTGGTTTACAAAGCATTGGTTCTTGGCAGGGATTTTTAGGATATGCGGCACTGGCTGGTATCGTTGTTTGGATTGGCTTATATACCAACACAGCTTACTTGTTGATTGCGGCAATGTTAATTGCACCATTTGCGGGTCCGGCAATGAACGTGGCGATCGCCACATCAAAAGGAGACAAAAAACTACTTGGACGTAGTATTCTGCGATATTTTGCTGCCCTAGCAGTCACAATTGCTGTTACTGGAATTTTGAGTTTAATTTGGCGGCAGGATATAGCCACCAGCTTGATGATTGAAGGAAGTCAGATTTCTTCTGTCGCAGTATTGTTACCTTTAGCAGCAGGTGCAGTAGGTGCTTTGAGCTTAGTTCAAGCTCAACAAAGCAGTTTAGTATCTGGGGCAGCAACAGGAATGCTAGTCGCCGCTTCATTAGCACCACCTGCGGGAATCGTAGGCATGGCAAGTGTAATGGGTAAATGGGATATGGCAATCAGCGGCTTATTTCTATTGTTGCTGCAATTAGTAGGAATAAATTTTACTGCCGCGTTGTTATTCCGAGTTTTTGGCTTATCTACTCAAGGTGCGCGCTATAAACGCGGAAAACGCTGGCTGTTTCCTGTGGCTTTAGCTTTTACCGTTGCAGTACTAGTTAGTTTGTTGACTTGGCAGTTTGCTAGTCCCCCGTTTTTGCAACGCTCCACTATTGCTCAAAGAGCGAACGCAGATATTCAACAAATTGTCAATCAAAATCCCTCAGTTGATTTAGTAGAGTCAAATGCTAAATTTACGGGCAATAACATTAAAGGTCAAAATACCTTACTTTCTGTTGTCTATGTTCAACGTCGAGAAGGTGTCAGTGTATCTTCAGAAGAGATTAGCTCCCGTTTAACCCAAGAAATTCAAACTCATCTACAAAAACAAAACTTTAATATTACACCTTTGGTTAATGTCAGCGTGCTTCAGCCAGCTTCCCAGAAAAGTATGAATTAGCCTTTTAAACTTCAAACTAGCTTATTTAAAACAGATACTTCTGATGATACACACAATAAATGGTCAATTAATGTAATCCTTAATTTGTAACGCCTTCAAATTAACTTTACCTTTTCTGCATTTACTTCCAAACCACTACCCAAAGGCATATATGTTTGATATAGAATCTTTATCACATGCACCAAGCAAACGACAATTCGCTGCTACTTTTCTTTTAGTCAGTCGAATTAGCTTCTGGGTACAGTTAGCGCTGGGGGCTATTTCCGTTATTGCTTTATCGCTAGCTTGGTTTAGCCGTAGTAGTCTTACTGAAAAAACGAATAATGCAGGCATTGGATTTGGGATATTTTTAGCTATTGTTGGTGTTATCTTACTGTCGTTTAGAATATATTGGGCATTGCATTACAGACGTATGGCTAAACTTTTACAAACGCCCAATTCTAGCAGCAGCATCCAACCAAAAAAGGAAGATGTAATTAAAGCTTTACGTATTGGATTAATCGTTAGTTTAGCAGGAATAATAATCGCTTTTATAGCATCTGAACAAACGGTTGCAGTCATATTGGGTAAAGCATTAGCTCAACCTCAAAGTTTAGCAGTTTATCAGCCACAAAATGTGATTCGTCCGCTGGATGTTTTTGTCATGCTAGCAAACGTCAATTTGATTGGTGTCCACTTGTTTGGTGGAGTTACTTCTTTAGGTTTACTCTATTGGGTAGAAGAATAATCGCCGACTATTCCTATTATGGTAGTGAGACTATATCTTAGGTATTATTTGTGAAATATACCTAAATTCTACCCGACTTTTGCACCATTGAGATTTATGCTTAAAGTACAGTCTGTTTTCATAACTTCTCTTTCGTTGAGCGGCTCAACTTTACTTAAACATAAATAGAATTCAATTGCATCTGAAGAGCTTTTGGCTTCGCAGTACGAATATATAAATGTATACAGTGTGCTATGCAATTTTATTTTTATATCTGTGTAAAAGCAGATTTGAGAATTTCATTTCCTGGTAAAATAAAAATAATTTGAGAGGAATGATGTATAAAGTAAATCATTTAAAATCGAAAAAAATTGGTTTTGTCGGAACACTCGTTGGAACTTTATTAATTAGTGTACCTGCAATTGCTCAAGTGATGGCACAGCAGCCAAGTACCAAACTTAACCCTTGCCCCCGCATTTTCTACGAACAACCACACCGCAATAGAGTTTTAGTTCCACAGGGATGTCCTCCTAATGCCTTCACTTCCAGACAAGGGGGACA
>JBPCQW010000220.1:0-2593 GCA_050997715.1 Hassallia sp. | reverse complement strand
GGGGGGGGGGGGGGGGGGGTGGGGGCTGCTGTTTTTGCTGTATTCAGTACCGTAGCATCTGCAGGAGGGGCGGTATCGAAAACCAATAAATCAAAACTTTCTTCTTCTGCTGCTGTCTCGATTACGTTGTTTAACCGCGATGCTGGTGTTGCAATTATTGCTGGTGTATCAGATTCTCGTAAGTCTCCCCACTCTGAACTACTGGCTTGTGGATCTAGATCAATAATCGCCACTACCTTATTTTTTAATGCAGCGGCAACGCCCAAATTGATGCTGAGTGTGGTTTTACCAACTCCACCTTTCTCAGAGATTATCGCTATTGTCTTCATGTCTACACGTCTACTTATCTACAAAAAATCTGGCTATCAGTATAGCTACAATTTCAAAACTATACGTCAAACTTACTCTTCTCTGTGGGTGCGATCAGGCATTAAAGGCGGACAAGGAAGTCCCGTTAATTTCCCGTTAGCGGGAAAAATTAGCGCCTTCCTTTCATCACTTCTTTAAGTGCCAAAGGATTAAAATCTAATTTACTATATTTTTCAGTAACATTGCTTATTGACAAATTTGATGTGACCTTAAACTGTCACGAATGCTTTAAGCTATTAAATAGTGAATTTTTACGGTTATAGTTCGAGCAAAAAATGTCTCAAGTTCTCACCATGAGTGTTGATAATGCCCCAACTAAAACCATTTTGATCCTGGCAGCAAATCCTAAAAGTACAACTTCCCTGCGATTGGATCACGAAGTGCGTGACATAAGTGAAAGTTTGCGGCGATCGCAATACCGCGATCGCTTTGCTTTGGTGCAACGGGGTTCGTCCAAGGGATGTTCAACGTGCGATTTTAGAGGTGAATCCTGAGATAGTTCACTTTTCGGGGCATGGTAGCGGGGAAGACGGTCTTATTTTTGAGGATAAAGTTGGCAAATCTACGTTTGTTGATGCTGAATCATTGGCAGGTTTGTTTGAACTAGTTGCTGATGAAATAGAGTGCGTAGTTTTGAACGCCTGTTACTCGGAGGTTCAGGCAGAGGCAATTGCTCAACATATTTCCTACGTAATTGGTATGAATCAGGCAATCGGGGATAGCGCTGCCCTAGAATTTGCTTTTGGGTTTTACGATGCTTTAGGTGGGGGACGTGACTTTGAGTTTGCTTACAAGTGGGGGTGTAATTCTATCCGTATGGCAGGAATTCAGGAACATTTAACCCCCGTTTTAAAGAAAAGTCCTAAATTATCTGCTACTGTCAAAAATATAACATCTAAACATAGCAACTTGGATAGCTGGCAACGTCGTCAGTTAGAAAAAGAGCGTGAAGGATTACAGCAACAATACGACTTATTCAATGAAAAGCTACGACGTTTAAGAAACACTATAGCGATTGAGACGGACGAAGCTGTTTGTTTTAAGTTAGAAAAACAAATTGAACGGACTCAATTAGAATGCAAGCATCTTGATAAACAGCTTGAAATTATAAACAGTCAACTTCAGTGAATATAAATTGAACCAAACAGACAGTAATACTTGTATATTAAAAATTCGATGCTTTCTAATCAAAATTTTGAAGATAATCTTGAAGGATTACAGCAGCAATACAACATATTAATAGAGAAGATAAACAGATTACGTAACGCTCTAGCGATTGAAACGGATGTAACTAGATGCCTCCAAAATGAACAGCTACTTGAGCAAGCTAAGGTAATGCAAGAGCAACTTGATTGGCAAATTAGTCAAATCAAGAACCAGCAACTTTATCACCTTCTACTTAAGTTGGACTACACAGATCAGGAGCAGTTATTTTCCAGGTTTATTAGGAGACATCAAATAGCAGCATTCTTGATTCATGGTTCTTCTCAAGACTATGGACAACATTGGTTGGCGAATCGATTGCTTAAAGAAATCCGCAGGGTATCGGATAGACCTGTGTTGGTGGATCTTGACTGTCTTGTTTACAATCCAAATTCTCAAACAATGTGGAGGGAATTAGGTCGCCACTTTGGGGGAATTAAAGATTCTCCAGATTTAATTGCCGAGAAGGTATTTAAGTCTTGGACAACTAAAAATATCTACATTGTCGTTGATAATGTGGAATTCATGGGTGAACAGCTATTACAGGAACTAATACAGGAATTTTGGTTGCCACTTGCTACTAAAGCTCAAAGTGTTGCCTCCCAGACTAACTTCAAATTACTAATGTTTTTAATAGATAACGAAAGCTTTGTTGAAAGTCAAAGCTGGAACGTTTCGTTTGCTGAAATTTTTGAGCCAACTTGGATTTGTTCTGTACCAGTTAAATTACTTATACTTAAAGTTATTTCTGATACTATACTGCGAGAGTGGATTAATCGTCAATTTGTTTACTTGCCAGATCAATTGGTAGACAATATAGATAGAGTAATACAAACAATTCTAGAAAACAGTGAGGCTGGTATGCCAATACCAGCATTTCGGGAAATATGTAATTTATGTGAATGTGAATGGCTTGAGGAATGGTTAAAAATTTATTGAGTAATCATATATCTGAATATACAGGCTTAGTCCAGCCTCAGCCAGGAGAATGTGATCGCACGACAGGTCAACTGTTATATCC
>JBPCQW010000087.1:0-9566 GCA_050997715.1 Hassallia sp. | reverse complement strand
AAATCCGAAATTTTATTGCCCTTAGTGTGAAATTAGGCTGTCGAGCATCTGTTAACTAGGCTCTAGCTTGACTAAACTTAGAAGTTAGCATCTGCATTGCTGTCTATGAAAGTAAAAATTATGAAGTTATCCGTAAAAAAACTAGCCCTTTATCTGTCCTTATTGGCGATCGGCGGCGGTGCAGGATTGTTAGGCGGTCGCTTTATTCTGCCACAAAGTCGCCCGTTTGAAGATTTAAAAGCTGTAACTGTTGCTTTGCCTCCACAAACTGTAGCACCTAATCCCGTTGGGGGAGTGATTGGTGCTAATGGCGGAGATAATGTAAATTTTATTGCCACTGCTGTACAAAAAACCGGACCTGCGGTGGTGCGAATTAATGCAACTCGTAAAGTTGCCAATCCGATTTCTGACGCTTTAAAAAATCCCCTTTTGCGCCGATTTTTTGGTGAAGATGAACAACCAGTTCCGCAAGAGCGAATTGAACGCGGTACGGGGTCTGGATTTATTTTGAGTCAAAATGGTGAATTGCTAACTAATGCTCATGTGGTAGCAGACACAGATACAGTATTAGTGACTCTCAAAGATGGTCGGACTTTTGAGGGTAAGGTGGCGGGAGTCGATCCGGTTACAGATGTGGCAGTAGTCAAAATTAATGCCGATAAGTTGCCAACTGTCAAGCTGGGTAATTCGCAAAACTTGATACCGGGACAGTGGGCGATCGCTATTGGCAATCCTCTCGGTTTAGATAATACTGTCACTATTGGCATCATCAGCGCAACCGATCGCACTAGTGTTCAAGTCGGTATCCCCGATAAGCGAGTCAGTTTTATCCAAACTGATGCGGCGATTAACCCCGGTAACTCCGGTGGACCTTTGTTAAACGCTCAAGGCGAAGTAATTGGTATTAATACCGCTATCCGCGCTGATGCTCAAGGACTCGGTTTTGCTATTCCCATCGAAACCGCTGCCCGCATTGCCTCGGAACTGTTTACTAAAGGGCGTGCTGAACATCCCTTTTTGGGGATTGAAATGGTAGACCTTTCTCCTACCAAAAAACAGCAGATTAATCAAGAAAGTAATCTGAAGATTCGCCAAGACAGCGGTGTTGTCGTTAAGGGAGTTCTAGAAAAATCACCCGCACAAAAGGGAGGACTGCTTCCTGGAGACTTGATTCAAAAACTTAACCGGAAACCAGTCAAAACAGCGGCTCAGGTACAAAAGGTGGTAGAGTCCAGTTCAGTTGGAGACATCCTGGAGATGGAAGTCAATCGCAACGGGAAAATTCAATCCCTCAAAGTAGTCTCTGGGGCTTATCCGGAAAAATAGTCTGTCTATTACTTGTTAGTTGGTGGTTGTTGGTTGGAGCGTTGTTCTACTATCGACGCTTCCACGCTCCCACCTACAGACGCGACGAACCGGAGCGTCTCTACTAACTATTGATTCTCACTCAAATTTTCTAACTGCATCCGCTGTTCCATCTGGCGCAAGAAATACCCCGTCATCATCGCCGATGCTAAAAGACCAGCTAGATTCTCCCGGTCTGTTGTAATTTGCACATGGAAGTTTTCCGCTGGGAGCATTCCCACAAGCCCTTGAACGTTTTGGGAAATTATTTGTTTAATTTCTGGGCTGACGGACTGAGCGACACGGGCTAAAACCTCAGGAGACTGGTGCTGTAGATATTTTAGTAACTGATTGGGGTATTCGTCAGAATTGTCGGAAACAAGCTGATTAGGGTGTTCCTCAGAGTTGTCATTCAAAAAGTTAGGATTAAACACCATTGGCAGTTATGCTAGCTGAGTTGCTATTTCTACTCTAAACCATTCAACCAGAGTAATGCATTCCCCACAGGTATTAGGCAAAAATTTATCCTGAGGATAGTCTTTTACGGTTAAATATCAGCCCTGAGACTGATGTTTTTGACTTTTTTACCCTGCAATTTCTGAAGAAGGAGTCCTCCAAACTCCTGCCTCCTAACTCCAAACTCCTGCCTCCTGCCTCCTTTTATTCTGCTTCGGCTTCAGTTTTAAAGTCTAGTTCTAGTTGTCGTTGTTCTTGGCTGCGGTCGAATGGTTCGGGAAGTTGCTCTATTTGGAAATATTGATGAAATTTTGGAGTAATTTGTAGCGAATAAGACCGAGATTCATTATCTCGGCGTTTTCGGACAAAGCCGAGTTCGACTAGTTCGGGAACGTGTTGATATACTCCCGATCCACGCAGGTTAATCAAGTCAGTTTGAAGGATGGGGCTATTAAGAGCGATCGCTGCTAAAGTTCGCAATGCCCCCAAGCCCAATTCCACTGGTATTAAGGTTTGCACTAATTCATGAAAATCTGACCGCAGTTGCAGGCAGTAACCTGCTGGAGTTTCTACAACTTCTAAAGCCCCATCTCTGTGGGCATAGTTGTCGATTAATTCGATTATGCCTGACTCAACAGTAGCGCGATCGCACGCAGCATACTCGGCGATTTCACCGAGGGACAGGGGTTTACCTTTTAAATAGAGAATCGCTTCTATCTTGTTCGCTGTGGCTGTAATCATTGGTCATTAGTCATTGGTCAAGAGTCATTAGTCACCAGAGCAAATGACAACTGACTGACTCACACTTACAGAATAATAAGTTGTGGGATTATATCATTATTTTACACAAACGTCAAACTGAAAAATTTTCCTTTTCAGCCTGCCCCTGCCCCCTGCTCCCTGCCCCCTGCTCCCTGCCCCCTGCCAGTGAGAATGAATTCTGCGATCGCTAAATCTTGTGGAGTAGTCACCTTCAAATTCGTTTCTTCCCCTTGGACAATTGCGACGCTGTAGCCGCACTTTTCAAACAAAGCTGCATCATCAGTTACTTGCCAACCCTGACGGACACCCGTTTGGTGGCATTGTTTCAACAACTTGACATCAAAACCTTGGGGAGTTTGTGCGGCATACAGCCGACGTCGGTCAGGAGTACTTTGAATTATGCCATTTTCATCGACAATTTTAATAGTATCCTTGACAGGGATGGCGGCGATCAAACCAGAATGATGGCGAATGGATAAAGCACAAGCATCAAATAAATCCGGTGTGGCAAGACATCTGGCTCCATCGTGAATCAATACTTGCTCTGCGGCAGCTGGTAATGCCAGTAAGCCATTGTAAACTGATTCTTGGCGTGTGGAGCCGCCTTCGATTAATACCACAGGTTTAGTTAATTTTTCTTTTTGAATAATTGCCTGGAGGTCTTGCCAGTCGCTAGGATTCGCAATAATCCCAATCCAACTGATTAAACAAGCTGCTTCAGCGGCTTTGAGAGTCCAACTAATTATCGGTTGCGATCGCACGAGTAACAAAAGTTTATTGCGATCGCTTCCCATTCTTCGTCCCATCCCGGCAGCTGGAATTAGTAAATGCACAGTTTTCCTCAATCTAGATACTGGGGACTGGGGACTGGGCACTGGTGACTTACAAGAAACAGATCCATTATAAATAATCTCTTTCAAGCGTCTCTAGTTCCCAGTCCCTAATCCCTAGTCCCCAGTTCCTATATTCTCCTAAAATAAGTAGCGAGTAAGCGTAAATAAATCTTATGCGAATAGTAGCCCTTCTTCCCGGCGGAATTGGCGATCAAATTCTCTTTTTTCCGACTTTAGATGACCTGAAGCGCTCATTACCTTCAGCTCAGATAGATGTTGTTACCGAACCCCGATCAAAAGCTGCCTACCGGGTAAGCAAGTCAGTTGACCAGGTACTGACATTTGATTTTCAAGACCGCAACAGTTTAGCCGATTGGGGTAACTTGGTGGGTATGATTCGCGATCGCGAGTACGATGTTGCCATTGTTTTAGGACAAAGCTGGTTGCTTGGTTTTTTACTTTGGTTGACGGGAATCCCCACACGGGTAGGCTACCAAGGCAAAGGATCTGCGGTTCTAACCAATCCGGTGTCACTTAAACAATCGCAGTATACTGCGGCAATGTATCATGATCTACTCACAGGTTTGGGCATTCAATCTACTTGCCCAGATTTAACGGTCAATATACCTATAGCCGATATTGATTGGGCAGAAAAAGAACAAAAACGTTTAGGTATACATGAAACAGGTTACATCTTGATTTACGGTGGGTCTAGTCAGTTAACCCAAAGCAAAAGCACAAATGAAGTCTATCCTGTGGAAAGTTGGCTGCAAATTATTCAAAATTTCCGCAGCAAGCAACCAGAAATGCCTGTGGTAGTAGTCAAACAAGCAGAAGATGAATTAGTGACGTCGCTTGAGTCGTCCTCGTCGGATGTTAAAATAACTTACCCAGATGATATCGGCAAGTTAGCTGCCATGATTGGCGGGGCAAATTTGATGTTGTGTACCGACACTGCACCGATGCACTTGAGTGTAGCGGTACAAACTTATACTATTGCTTTATTTGGTGACAGAGAACCAGCCAAGTTGTTACCCAAAAGTGATAAATTTTTGGCGATAAAATCTCCTACAGGTAGAGTCGCTGATATTTCACCCAATACAGTTTTGCAGAAAGTTTGGGGTAGCTAGTACTGCATCGGTGTGTTTTTTGTTGAGTGCGATCGCTTGTTCAATATCAAGATAGGCTACATTTGTCACGGAGAATCTTTGCACATCCCATGAGAGTGTTATTTAAGCCGTGCAGAACGTTAAGCGATCGCCAAATATTCTTTTGTTTGAGTTTCCATTCCTCTAGTTAATAGAAGAATTTTTACTTAGATTAAATATTTAATCAGTGATATTAGCGACTTTAAAAAGGTTTTCTTACACAGGCTGAGACAAAGTTAGATACACTATACTATTTTTCCTATCTTAATTTTTCACATCCGAAGTATTGAGTCAGAACATACTCGATAATCAACGTAGCACAAGCGGAAAATTCCCAACTAACACCACACAAAATTTGATTACATTCCCATAAATTTAACTGTAATAGTTGAGTTGATTTTGCAGCAAATTTTAGTTTAAAACAAAAAAATAAATAACTATTCTTAGCATATTTTTTCAGCTAATCTTAACACTCTGCCCAGCTTTTTGCTAATTTATTTACCAAACTTTACAAAACTATGATTAAGAAAGATAAGTTAAAAAATTAGATTTTTGCCAAATTGTTAGTTTATATATATTTGTGGGAACAATACATAAAGGTATTGGTACATAGTATGCATTTAACCCAGTTGTTAAAATTGGAAAATGGCTAATTGTGCATGTTCAAGGTGTCATATTTTACAGACAACTGTTAACCATCAATTAAATTTTCAATAAAAAAAATGAACAGCAAGATATGCTTTTGAATTCAGCAAGAAATGTGAGTTTTTTTTACAAAACTAATCAATCACAATTAGAGATTTCAGTTAAAACAAAAATTAGTAACCTTAATACACAAAATTAAGGATTCTCGGCTATTGGACAAACACTAGTTGCCTATACTACTTGGTTTGATTAGCTTCTGGGTGGATCTAACACGCCATATTTTGTGTTCAGTAACTTTACTTTCGTTATCAATGCTAGTGATCAGCCAAAAATGTGATGAAGTATACACAAGGAAAAATAAATGGCGATTTGGTTACATGGCTTTATTAGCAGTGGAAAACGGTATATTCAAGTAGATACTCAGACTCATCATATCATTGGGGTTTTCCGAAAAATTATGCGTTCCTCACCGAGAATGCGTTTTTCTACATTAGAAAATGTTAAAAATGCATATTTCAAGTGTAAAGAAGACGCAACAATAACTTTTTACCAAGTGGGAATGAAGAATGAAGCTAACCCAGGAATTTGGACTTATCTTGTATATGAATCTTCGGAAAACGAAGAAAAAGTATTCCGTGACTTATCTATCGACACAAGCACAAATCTTCTCAAAGAATTATTAGCTGGTAAAAAACTAATTCGATTAGCCGAAAATATTCATGATTATCTCAACTGTAAATATAATCAATGTGAATATTTGGATGTAGAACTTCCTTTAAATTGGAATACTTCCGGAGGAAGAGAAATTGCCGATTTGCTTTTAGCAGAATTTAACGCTTTAAAAGCATCATCCGTGTTTGCAGAAAATGTCGGCAAAAAATATATGCAAACAGTTTTGGATAGCTTTATCAAAGCTGCACAGCAAGTTTTAGAAATCGGTGGTACAGCAAAAGATTTTGAAGCTGAACAATACAAAATACTGAATAAAATCCGGATTGATGAAATAGTCAATATAATTATTGACTATAACGATTATCGAATCTGGCAGGAAGCTTTACCAAGTAAATCAAAAGCAGTTGAATACGCTTTCAATACCGCATTAAATTTTATATATCGCATTAAGTGAATTGGGAATTGGGAATTGGGAATTGGGAATTGAAAATTGGGAATAATTCTTTTTCTTTCCCCTTTCCCCCTCTTCAAATCCCGATTACCAATTTTTTCAAAACATCTCAAACAAAGCATCATCTAAGTCATAACCCAGCAATTGAGCCATCGATTTGAGACGAAATTGATTGGGTATACCTTGCTGTTTGAGCCAATCGCTTAAAATAAAGATTCTCTGCATCAAAAAGATTTCTAAAGCTTCAGGATTATACTGAATACCTTCTTTCTCACTGAATTGGTGGGGTACGAGCATAGCGACGTAACGAACAAGTTCCCCAGCTTTCCAATCTAGTAAAAATGGCAACCAAGGGTAGCGAGCATCCAGACGGAGAAACCACAAGCGTACCTCTGGAATTTCTGAAAGTTCCCGTGGATCGCTTTTTTCTTGAGAATAGTTTATCTCAAAGTGCAGCTGCTGTTCGTGGGATGTAATTGCGTTATCTTGCAGCAGTTGTGAAATCACCGTTAATGCGGGTGATAGATCCAGATTGTTAATGCAGTCAGTATTAAGTGCGATCGCGATCGTCATTGGCATTCTTACGATTTTGTTCAACAGCAAGATCGAGAGTACACAGTAGCAGCTTTCAGGTATTAACGCCACACCCCATCGATGAAAAAATAAAGACGCGATAATATCGCGTCTCTATTCGTAGTAAGCGCTTCAGCACTTATTTCCAGCACTAACAGTGCTTACTACAAATGCACCCTGAGATGATCTGGATTAACTGAAAGATTTGCGGTACAAGGCATTATCGCCACCCACAACAAACGTGTCAATACGGTTAATTACCGCAGAAACAGCAGCAGGAGCCGCAAATGCACGAGTCTCTCAAATTCTCCCAAGCGCTCCAAGTAAGATTATGCCAGCTTTTGCGATACAAAGCATTATCACCTACCTTCCGCAAACACATCCAGTCGGTTCGCTCCCCAAGAAGCGATCCTCTGGGGAATATAACCATAAGCCACCTAAGCTTTCCCAATTGCTCCAATATGCCCCATCCCAGGACTTGCGGTATATTGCATGGTCGCCACCGAATTGCAAACAATTCAACATGGTTAACGCCCGTATTGGGCATAGGGCATTGGGAAAGCGTTTTTTCCCTTTCCCCCTTGTCCCGTAGTCCCCATTCCCCAAAGTAGACGTTGAGAGTGATTTTAAGCTAAAGTTGTAATGAGTTTGTTTTAGAGTTAGGGTGTAAGAAAGCAACTCTCAACAAGCACAAAAACTAATCCCTATTTCTTAGTGCTTGCGTAGTAATCAAAAGCAAAAACACAGATATAGGGATTTCAGTGCAAAGTACAAAAACATTGCATAAATAAAATAACAATTACACATTAAAAAGGGAAAATAACCCCAATAGTTAAGAAACTTAAATAAATATGCAAAAACAAGTAATCTCTACAACACCAATTCGTTCTCTAGAAGATGCTATTGACAGATGCCAAACACTGGGTATGCGCGTTAGCCGGCAGCGTCGCTTTATTTTAGAACTACTGTGGCAAGCACAAGAGCATCTTTCTGCCAGAGAGATTTACGATCGCCTAAACCAAGAAGGCAAAGAAATCGGACATACCTCTGTATATCAAAACTTAGAAGCACTATCGAGTCAAAACATCATTGAGTGCATCGAACGCTGCGATGGACGTTTATACGGTAATATCAGTGATTCCCACAGTCACGTCAACTGCATAGATACAAATCAAATTCTGGATGTTCATCTCAAATTACCAGAAGATTTTATCCGCCAAGTTGAAGAACAAACGGGAGTGCGAATTACTGAATACAGTATTAACTTCTATGGCTATCGAGAGAACAAAACTGAGAGTTAGCAGACAAGGGGAGGGGGAGACAAGGAGACAAGGAGAAATTCTTTTTTGTCCCCCCTGTCCCCCTGTCCCCCTTGTCCCCCTTGTCCCCAGTTTTTGTATACTTACTTCTTCGTCTATAACTTGTTACAAAACTTATAAATAAGCAATTTGAAACGCCAGTCATGTGCCTTCGGTACGTTTTCAAGGCTTTTTTTGACTGAACTCACGCATCAGGCATGACCGTGAATTGGGCAATAATGAGGGGATTAAACTAAGTATGACAGCTGTTTTCTCTTCCTCGCGAAAAATAGCACCTATGTTTTTGAGTGGACTATGAGCGATCGCCCTCTAAAAGTATTATTAATCGACCAAGACCCAATTTTCCGGCTAGGGCTGCGAGTAGCTTTAGAACAAGTCCCTAATTTGGAAGTTACAGCGGAGGCTCAAACAGATACCGTTGCTTTGCACATATTGGCAGAATTTGCCAAAAAAGACCCAAAAGCAGTAAATTTGGTAATTTTGGAACTAGGTAATAGTCGTTATTTACAACTTTGTCGCCAACTCAAGGCTGAGTACCCCAATTTACCGATTTTACTCCTCAGTTCTGTTTCTGAACCAGGGCTGCTGATGGCAGCAAGAGATGCTGGTGTAGATGGCTACTGCCCCAAAGGGACACCTGTTTCTGAGTTGGTTGAGGCAATGCAACTCTTAGCATCTGGTGGTAGTTATTGGGATGGAGAGGGGGAAAGTGGGAGAAAAGTAACTCCTAACTCCTCACTTTCGTACAGACGTTCCGACGGAACGTCTCTACCTAACTCCTCCCTTCTTACTTTCGCTAGGCTGCGGAATAATTGGCGTTTGTCAGGAATTGATTACATTAACGCTACTCTGGCAAAAGTGACGGCACAATTGCAAGTCCCCGGTTTACCGCTACTGGATCGGGCTATTTTAGCAGGACAGCGACGCGAATTACTCGCGGCAGGTTGGCTAGTCAATCGGCTGTTGGCTGCACCCCAAGAAAGGCAATATGACAAAATGACAGCGCTTGCTGCTGCTGAAGATTCACCAGCGACAAATCCCTCACTTAATAGTGCTGTTGTCACATCACCAATAAAGCAAAATTATCCTTCTTTACTTAGCCCAAGAGCGCTACAAGCGACATTGTTTTCATCTTGTGTTGCAAAACTTCAATTACCTTTACAAAACTTGGGTGATGAACCTCTAGAAATTGACATTTTTCGTCCAGATAAAAAACGAGAATTACTTTATCTGATTCTGCAAAAAGTTGCTAATTCTTTGGATGAGCTGCGTGCTTCTCAAATAGAATCTTATCGATTATATGAATTAAAAAATATCATATTGTGTGATTTATGGCAAGCATCAACAACAGATTTCTTTGGCA
>JBPCQW010000028.1:0-7340 GCA_050997715.1 Hassallia sp. | reverse complement strand
GGATATCACCGCTCAGAAACAGACAGAAGGCTTGTTACGAGAAAGCGAAGAACGCTTTCACACTATGGCTGACACAGCACCAGGTATGTTGTGGATGTCTGGAAATGACTCATTATGTAATTTTTTCAACCAATCATGGTTAAATTTTACCGGAGGCAGCTTAGACCAAAAGCAAGGTTTAGGTTGGTTGTCAAGCGTGCATCCTGAAGATCAAGATTTTTGCTTAAAAACCTATGAATCTGCCTTTAACGCACGAGCGAAATTTCAGATGGAATATCGGCTTAAGCGACATGACGGTAATTATCGTTGGATTTTAGATTCAGGGGTTGCCAGGTTTACATCCACAGGCAATTTTGCTGGTTACATTGGTAGTTGTGTTGACATTACAGATCGCAAAAGTGCGGAACTTGCTCTTGAAGAAACTCAAGAAGCCGCACAAGCGCAATTTGATGAAATTGAAAGCCTCAATCGTCTGAAGGATGAATTTCTCAGTACGGTTTCTCATGAACTACGCACGCCATTAACTAACATGAAAATGGCGATTCAGATGCTGGGAATCTCACTGAATAAAGAGCAAAACTTTTTGTTGGAAATGGATAAACCACAAACAGAACGCTCAAAAGCATCTCGCTACTTTCAAATTTTAGACAACGAGTGCGATCGCGAAATTAACTTAATTAATAATTTCCTGGATTTGCAAAAGCTCGATACCAACGCTAAACCGTTGGTATTGGAAACAATTGAACTAAAGCAATGGCTTTGCCGGGTGTTGCAGGTATTTCAAGCACGCAATCGCAACATTTCTCAGCAAGAGTTGCAGCTAAATATAGCCGCTAATCTTCCCCCACTCACTTGCGACCCCTTCAGTCTCGAACGTATTTTGATCGAACTGCTCACCAACGCTTGTAAATTCAGCCCACCACAAGCACAAATCACCCTCAGCGCTCAATTAAAATCAAAAGGAATTCAATTCCAGGTAATTAATACAGGTGTGGAAATTCCCACCACAGAAATACCGCTTATTTTTCACAAATTTTATCGCATTCCTACCAACGATCCTTGGAAGCAAGGGGGAACCGGATTAGGATTGGCATTAGTACAAAAACTCACTCTTTCCCTTAGAGGCACAATCGAGGTGGAAAGTCAATCAAACCGTACCTGTTTTACCATCCTACTACCACGCAGCTGTGAGGGATGAGGGGGATGGGGCAGGGAGACAAGGGGACAAGGGGACAAGGAGGACAAGGAGAAATTTGCTTCCCCATCTCCCCCTGCCTCTCCCAAACAATCAAGATATGTATTTAAATATGGGCGATCGCTAATTTTTAATGGCAGGTTATTTTCAGGGATGGGCTTGCCTGTATTTTACATATTTTGAAAATATGCGTAAGAATTAGTACTGTCACCAAAATTCACTGTTGACACCATAATATTTTGTCGGTCTACTATAAGCAGCCGACAAAATATTGTGGCAATGCATCGATTGTAGTGGTCAGAAGCACGCCAGGAACGGGAATTAAGGAACTTCCATAATGCTGATTTGCCCCCAGTGTAAATTTGAAAACTCTAACACCAACAAGTTCTGTCAAAACTGTGGCACGTCCTTAACGCAAAAGGTCTGTCCAAAATGCAGTAGCGCTGTGGCTGTAAATGCAGAACGCTGTCACAACTGCGGCGCGGAATGCGGCACAATTTGGTGGGCAATTATTGCCAAGGAAGAGACTTTTGTTGAGGAAGTTAAGGAAACTGAATCCGAAGATCAAAAGATAAAAAGCTTAGAAGATGATTCTTCCCTTGTTTCTTCTCCCTTAATCGCTTCCTCTCAACTCCCAGTTGGCTCTTATTTAGACTCGCAAGAGCGCTATCAACTGTTAGATCCGCTACCAGCACTCTCAGAAATTGCCGCTCATACTGAGGTGTGCGTGAGAGTTTTAGACTGCCAACCATATCAAGTGTCGCCGCTACTGGCAATACTAAGAAATCAGCAAAACACTTTAATTGCGCCATCAACCGAAGCCGCGAGAATTCCTAGCCTCGCTAAACCTTATATTGCTTTGCAACCAGGGTCTCACCCAGAAATACCATCGATTCACGATGCATGGCAGGAAAACCAGATGCAGGTGGTACTCATTGAGAACCGATCGCATTGGCAGCATTTAGTCGAATTATGGCAGGATGATAATATAAGTTCGTTACAAATTTTACATTGGTTTTATCAGATGACCCAACTCTGGGCGCTATTAGAACCATTGAATTGTCGTCAAAGTTTATTGGAGTTATCGAATTTGCGATTGGATGAAGACCAAACGTTGGCACTACAAAAATTACATGTAGAAACACATAGAAATAATTCTGCTGAGTTGCCAGAAAATGCCGAAGCGCAACCTCTAAGAATTGAAGCTTTAGGACGTATTTGGCAAGCGTTATTTAGACAGTCGCAACGCACTCAATCTGGCTCGGTGATACAGTTGTTGGGCGAGATTGAGTTAGGCAAGATTGAAACGATCTCTCAATTGCGATCGCGTTTGGAGGCGATCGCGGCTGAACTGCAAGCACCCACAACCGCAACTGACCCAACAGTAAAAGAACATACTCCATCGCCGACTATCCTGCAATTAGACGACGCAGAAGATACCGCCCCTAGAGGCGATGATATGCCAACAGTGGTGCTGCCGATGCAGTTAATCAGCCTAGAAGATGCAGGACGCACCGATGTTGGGCGTCAACGCCAACACAATGAAGACTTTTTCGGTGTTGAAACCAAAATTAACAAATTAGAATTGCCCAAAAACCGAGCTTTACAAGCGCGTGGTTTATATATTCTCTGCGATGGAATGGGGGGACACGCTGGTGGTGAAGTCGCAAGTGAGTTGGCAGTTACCACCCTGCGGCAATACTTCCAAAAACATTGGCTTTCTAACCAACTGCCAAGTGAAGACAGTATTGCTGAGGCAGTACTTTTAGCAAATCAGGCAATTTACGATGTCAATCAACAAGATGCCCGTTCTGGCGTCGGTCGCATGGGCACTACCTTGGTAATGCTCTTAATCCAAGACACTCAAGCAGCAGTTGCTCATGTCGGAGATAGTCGCTTGTATAAGCTGACTCGCAAGGAAAAACTCAAACAAATAACCGTAGATCACGAAGTCGGTCAACGAGAAATTGCTCGTGGAGTAGAACCAAGTTTAGCTTACGCTCGCCCAGATGCTTATCAACTTACTCAAGCTCTTGGTCCACGAGACGAAAACTTGATCCATCCCGATGTGCAGTTTTTCGAGATTAATGAAGATACACTCTTCATCCTGGCTTCGGACGGTTTATCAGATAATGATTTACTAGAAATTCATTTTTCTACTCACTTAGAACCGCTACTGAGTTATGGTGCTAATTTAGAACGCGGAGTCCGAGAGTTAATTGATTTAGCGAATCAACACAATGGTCATGACAACATTACTGCTGTACTCATCCGAGCAAAAGTCCGTCCTAACGTCGAAAGTCAAAAAAATGGTTAAAAGTTACGAGTTAGGGGTTCAAAGTTAAGAGTTTTTTCTCAACCGACAATCAATAATCTCTTTACCCTTTACCCTTTGCCTTATATTGTGGTTACTCTGACCCTGTTAGACGCGCAAGAAAAAACGCCGCTCAAGCAGTGGTGCTTTGAAGACTGCTCCGTAATTCGGATTGGTCGAGCGGTAGATAATCACGTTGTTTTAACTGATAATTTAGTTTCTCGGTATCATCTAGAACTCAAGCAAATCAATTCTGGCAACAATGGTGGTTCTTGGCAGCTAATTAGTCAAGGCACAAATGGCACTTTCCTTAATAATCTCTTGGTGGCACAGAGTTTATTGCCAGATAATTCTTTGTTGCAATTGGCACAGGGCGGACCGCTATTGAAATTTGAAATTCAGCCAATAAAATCACCCGCTCCGAAATTGACGGGTAAAGAAGTTGGCAGGGAAATCGAAGCAACTGCCAAGAGTTTTATAGAAGTGGTGTCAGCAAAAACTCCTGCAACTTCACGCTCAACTTGCACCCACGAAGGTAATTCTCCTAACAATCTATTTTGCATCCACTGTGGTCAACCGCTGACAGTGCAAAAGATAATTCGCTACTATCAGGTGTTGCGGACGCTCGGACAGGGAGGTATGGGAACTACCTATTTAGCTTGGGATGCAGCGGGTTGGATTGCTGGATACCCGCAATTGCTAGTGTTGAAGCAAATGAATGCTGACATGGCGAAAATCGCCAAGGCTCAAGAATTATTTGAACGCGAGGCGCATACTCTCAAATCCCTGAGTAATCCAGGAATTCCTAAGTATTACGATTTTTTTGTCGATAGCGGCAAAAAATACCTGGCAATGGAATTAGTCCACGGTCAGGATTTAGAAAAATTAGTTTACACGACAGGACCTGTCACCCCTTCTCGTGCGATCGCTTGGATGATCCAAACCTGTGACATCTTAGATTATCTCCACAGGCAAGATCCACCACTAATTCACCGCGATATTAAACCCGCTAACCTGATGGTGCGAAGTTCTAATAATCAGATAGTGGTGCTGGATTTTGGCGCTGTGAAAGAAATTGGCACCGCACCGGGTACTCGCATTGGTGCAGAAGGTTACTGCGCTCCTGAACAAGAGCGGGGACAACCCTTGACACAATCCGATTTGTACGCGATTGGACCAACACTAATTTTTTTACTAACAGGCGAAAATCCTTTTAAGTTTTACCGCCAGCGGGGTCGAAATTTTCGATTTGATTTGGCAAGCGTCCCCACTTTTACTCCCAAATTAAAAGAGGTTGTTGACCGCGTTACAGAACCACTGCCACGCGATCGCTATCAAACAGCGAAGGAACTTGCTGTTGCATTAGCTACTTGCCAATAGGGAGAGTGGAGGAGTGGGGGAGGGGAGGAGTGGGGGGAAGATGAGGGAGACAAGGGAGAAATTCTTCCTTGTCGCCCTTGTCCCCTTGTCGCCCTTGTCCCCTTGTCCCCCTTGTCTCCTTGTCCTTAGTCAGACTCTTCGTCCCAAGCTTCTACCGCTAACAAATCGCCAATTGGGTCTTGCATAGTAAAGCCAAAATCTAACAGTTCCTGTTTCCAGTACTGCCATTCATTGCCGTAAAGCAACGCGATTTTCCAAATGTTGTCGGTTGGCTTGATAATTTTAGATTCTACGAGTGATTGCACGTTACGCTGCAATTTCACCATAGGGTGAATTACTTGCTGCTGAGTCATAGCCTCGAATGAATTCAGATTTTGTATGGTAAATTCTTAATCAAAACTGCTTTCCCTTGGGGGATTTTTGCCTATGCGTAGAGTTGTACTTTGGCAAAGCCAGTCTTAACTTCTTAACTCTACCATAACTAACTCTAGTTGGGTTGTGATGATTTCGGTTTTGTACGGTAATCACCACCTAAAAACTCAAATACCACCAAGCAGTCGTTGTAGACACCGATCAAAAAAATTAGTCGTCCTGGAACTTGCAGATATAGCAATTGTGAGAACGGCTAGTAAGATTTTATTTTTTCTAGTAATCAAGTAGGCGTGTGAGTGATAACAAACTTATAGCACAAGGGGTGAGAGTGGAAATTTTTGAGTATCGGAAAACTTCGCAGTTGCCTGGAAATATTCACCGTTTGTTTGAGCCAAACGTTATTAAGAGTATCGCAAATATTTAGGGTTGGACTAACTAACCGGACATTTTTATCTAAAGTTAATATTTTTCCTTATCACCAAGTCCCAAGTACAAGTAGCAGTTTTCTGCTTTTGTAACTATGGTAATAAAAATAATTATACATCAACTGGCGATCGCTTTATTTTTTTATTGCACGCAGAAGTAATAATTTGAGACAAGCAACGAGCGATCGCACCACAGCAAAGCGCAAAAAAAACGCCTAAGCTCCTTCAGCGCAAGCACTAGGAAGGTTGCACGACAGCAAAATCCAATGCACTCGCACATTATTACTGCGAAATTTTTCGCACAAATGTTAGTTCCTCAGTTGTCGATGGGTATCCTGAGCATGGGCAATTACCGATGAGAGTCGGGTCGATTTCATTCAGAGCGATTTTGCCCTGATCGGCAAGATGCTTCGGATTCTTAATTCATATATTGATGATTTAGTCAATCTGTATATAGTTGTATTTTGCCTTTAGCCAAAATCAGTCAAGTTACTACAGCAGTTCAAAGATGGCTATATCTGAAAAAGAATACATGATGGCGCGGATGAAGCGATCGCAGCGTCTGCAAAAGATTGTTGGATTCGTGTCTATAATCTCCTTCGCCGGTTCTACAGCGTTTGCGGTGATTCCTGCACTGCAACAGGCTAATCACAAACCCCAGTCAGCAACTGCGTCTGTTGAGTCTTCATTACAAGAACAAGTGCGGGGTTTTGAGTTGGTTTTGCAACGCGAACCAGAAAACCAAGTGGCTTTAGAGGGGTTAGTAAATGCGAGGCTACAGCTAAAAGATGTTAAAGGTGCTGTTGAACCGTTAGAGAAACTGGTAAAACTGCAACCTGAACGCAAAGATTATCAAGCTTTATTAGAGCAAATGAACAAACAAGTAGGAAAGAAGTAAGAGCGATCGCTCTTCAGGTCGGTAATTTTAGTTAAGAATACAAGGAAATAAACAGATGACAAAAAAACTAACTGAATCTAATATCTCAGAATGTAAAGAAAAATTCAATCTCTCCTATCATGTAGATTTTGCTTACTGGTGTGAACAATTGGTAGGATTTGCTGGCAAGAATGTGCTAGAAGTTGGCGGAAGTTTACCTAAAGAATTCGTATTTGATTATTTAAATGCTAAATCTTGGACTGCCGTAGAATCGCCTGAATATGAAAATTCTCTCAAAGGAGTTAGCAATATTTCCCAAGCATCCATACTTCCGGAAATTTATGATTATGAAAAATTAAACTTTACTAATTATACAATTGAGGGAAAATACAAATTTTATGCAGATAATATAGAAGAATTATCGAGTGAATATTACAATCAATATGATTTAGTATTCTCCATAGCTGCATTTGAGCATATTCATAAATTTCCTACTGCTTTGGAAAAAATGTTTTTAGCTCTAAAACCAGGAGGTCAACTATTCTCAGTTTTTGCTCCAATTTGGTCATCTCATGAGGGGCATCATCTACCCACAATCACAGATGCCAACCAGAAAACTTTTGACTTTCATAATTCCCCTATTCCTCCTTGGGGACATTTGTTGATGCGTCCTCCAGCGTTTTGTCATTATTTGTATCAATTTAGTGATAAATCAACAGTAGATTTAATGTTATATCATGTATATAACTCTGGACATATTAATCGTTTCTTTACCGA
>JBPCQW010000016.1:0-18056 GCA_050997715.1 Hassallia sp. | reverse complement strand
CTGGTGGATCTGTAACAATCGCTCTTGCTATTGCCAATCTTTGACGTTGCCCACCAGAAATATTTGCACCAAACTCCCCTAAAATAGTTTGATATTTATCAGGTAATTTACTAATAAATTCATCAGCCTCAGCAACTTTGCAAGCTGTAACAATCTGCTCAAAAGTTACAAATGGTGCTCCTAAGCGAAAGTTCTCCATAATAGAACGACTCCAAAAATGAGGCTCTTGGGGAACAAGAACCACCTGCTGCCGCAAGCATTCAAGAGAAAGGTCTTGTTGATTATAAAGTCCCATCCGAATATTTCCCGATTGCAGAGGATATAACCCAGCAATGAGTTTAGCTAAAGTGCTTTTCCCACAACCAGATTTACCGATGATGGCAACAACTTTACCACCGGGAATAGTTAAAGAAAAGTCTTCGATTAAATCCAACCTCCCAGCATAGTGAAAGTTAACCTTTGTACAAATAATGTCAGCATCTGCGGGAATATTTGCAAAAGGCTTTTTGCCATCGTTTTCATTTTCTGGGGTTGAATCTATAACTTCTGTTAAGCGTTGCGTAGCTGTTTTTGCACGAGTAAATTCATCGACAAAACTGATTAAAGTACTAATTAAGCCGACAAAATTGCCATTCATCGAGTTAAATGCAAATAGCTGCCCTATACTCAAATTTTCTGCCGGGTTAATTACCAAATTGCCGCCGAACCAAAGCAAAATAACGCCACCAATACTAGAAACAAAGCCAGAAAATGTATTATTGATAATTCCAATCTGAATTGTGCGATATGTAACATTAGCAAGACGACCAAATCGAACTTGGAATTCATCCCAAAATTGTAGTCCAGATGTGGTAGTTTTGAGAGTAAGTGCGCCTTTAAAAGTTTCTACTAAAACACCTTGAGTTTCAGCTTCTTGAACTAAAAGTTCACGAGTTTTTTGTTGCAAAGTTGGCTGAAAGACTATTGTAGATAAACTCATGACTATAGCTAGCAATACAGCCACTAATGTTAGTTTCCAGCTATAGAAAACCATGAAACCAAAAGAAACCAGCGCAATAAAAAATTGGCTGGGCAAACTGACTACAACTTGAGCAACTAATTGATTAATTTGGTCAATATCTCGCAGACGGCTAATAATTTCCCCGCTACGACGCGCTTCGTAGTAAGAAAGAGGTAATCGCAGAATTTGTCGTCCAAATTCTAGAACAAGTCCTAATTGCAGACGTTGGGCAAAGTGAGCGATTAAGTTAGACTGCACAAATGAAAGACTGCGGGAAATAAAATTCATCACTACTACAGAAATTGCTACAGTAGTAAGTAACTTTGTATCACCTCGAACCAGCACATCATCAGTCAAGATTTGCAGCAGAAAAGGGGAAGCTAAAGATAGCAATCCCAAAATTAAGTTGAGGGGTAAAGCTTGCGCTAGAATACCGCGATAAATCCAAACGCGCTTAAAGAAACGCCAAAACCCACCAATTTCGTCATTCTCGTTGGCAAAAAACTTTACCGGATCGGGTTCCAGTAAAAGCATCAACCAATCTGTCCAACTTTCTGCTACCTGATAGGGTTCGACTTTTGACAAAGCTTTCCCAACAATATCTCCCGATCCCCATACTCCCAAAGTGACGCTCGTACCATCTTCGAGATAAGTAAATGTTCGTACAACCCCTGTTTCAATTTTCCACATATGATTCTGTTGTGGCAGGAAGGAGCGACGCGAAAAAGATTGAACTGTATTCTTACTTAAAGAATTTGGCGGAGCAGAGTATAAAGACATTATTGCAAAATATCCTATTTTCCGATACATTAACCGTAGTATTAAAAATATATCAGTTTCTGGAAGGATTTACTATGGGGATAACGGTTGAGAATGTTTCCAAACACTATGGTTCTTTCCATGCTGTAGATTCTGTGAACTTAGAGTTTAAAACTGGCTCTCTGGTTGCGCTTTTAGGTCCGTCTGGTTCAGGAAAATCAACATTAATGCGGATGATTGCTGGATTAGAGACACCTAGTTCTGGTGAAGTGTGGATAGTTGGTGAAAATGCGACTCACAAGTCGGTGCAAGACCGTAATATTGGCTTTGTATTTCAGCATTATGCCTTATTTAAGCACTTAACGGTGCGGCAGAATATTGGTTTTGCCCTAGAACTCCGCAAGGCTCCCAAAAACCGAATAAAGGTGCGAGTAGAGGAACTTTTAGATTTGGTGCAGTTGAGTGGATTAGGCGATCGCTATCCCTCACAATTATCCGGGGGACAACGGCAAAGAGTAGCCTTAGCGCGTGCTTTAGCAGTTCAACCCCAAATCTTGCTGCTAGATGAACCCTTTGGCGCATTAGATGCAAAAGTACGTAAAGATTTAAGAATGTGGTTGCGACGTCTGCATGAAGATGTGCATGTAACCACAGTGTTTGTTACCCACGACCAAGAAGAAGCAATGGAAGTTGCTGATGAGATTGTCGTCATGAATAAAGGTCGAGTCGAGCAAGTTGGCACTCCAGCAGAGATTTACGACCAACCAGCAACACCATTTGTCATGAGCTTTATTGGTCCAGTGAATATCCTATCTAGTAACTCTGGTATTCAAACAGGCAATCATTCGTTCACTGCGAGCGATCGCGTATTCTTACGTCCTCATGACATTCTCATTCAACCCCAGGGAGCCGAAGATGCAACACCAGCCAAAGTTGACAACATCATTCACTTAGGTTGGGAAATTCGCATTGAATTAATTCTAGAATCTGGGGAAAGGGTAAATGCTCACCTCAGCCGAGATCAGTTCAATCAACTTCCACTCCAAGAAAATCAGCGAGTCTACGTTAAACCCAAGCAAGCAAAAGTTTTTCCGGCTTATGCATAGAAAGAGTTAGGGGTTAGGAGTTAGGAGTTAGGAGTAGCTCTCGTTACAAGGCTCTGACTTGTAATGCTCTTCAGGAGGCAGAGCCTCCTGGTTTGACGGGAGGCTCTGCCTCCCATATCACATTCCCAGTCTGAGACTGGGAACGAGGCAACAACTAACAAAGCTAAATTCCCGCACCATCGAGAAAATCTTCAATCACTGAATCTGTATTACAGTTACCGTCGTCGGTTTCTCCGTTATCTACTTGGATGACGGACACATGTAACTCACTTTCCATCTCGACAAATTGTTTTTCTAGCGCTTTGACTCGTTCAAATAAAGCGCGTATTACCTCGGCTTCGACATCCCGCACTTTATCATGAGCCAAAGCATTAACACTTGTGTTGTCTTGACGAGTTACACGTCCGGGAATTCCGACTACAGTCGTGTTACTGGGCACATCGCGCAGTACCACCGAACCGGCGCCGATGCGGACATTATCGCCGATTTGAATGTTGCCTAATACCTTTGCCCCTGCCCCGACAACGACATTATTACCCAAAGTGGGATGGCGCTTGCCGCTTTGTTTCCCGGTACCGCCAAGGGTAGCACCTTGATAAATTAGGGCATTGTCGCCGATAATCGCTGTCTCGCCAACGACTACTCCCATACCGTGGTCTATAAAAACACCCTTGCCAATAGTTGCTCCTGGGTGAATTTCAATTCCCGTAAAAAACCTACTGAGATGGGAAATAAACCGAGGTATAAAGGGCATCCCTGTTTTAAACAGCCGATGTGCGAGCCGATGAAGCACTATAGCTTGAAGCCCGGGATAGCAAAACAATACTTCCAGCCAGTTACGGGCAGCTGGATCGCGCTCATAAATCGTTCGCAAATCAGTTAAAAGCATAAGGAAGTTTGGATCTTTGTTGTTAAGGAAGATAAAGTCAAAAACCTAAATAATTCCCAAGACAGGAATTATGATGGATAATCTACGATAAGTCGATAGATTAGAGGTATTTTGGTCAGTAATAATTGGGATGCTATCACATCCGTCAGTTTGAGAAAAATTAAGATCGCCGCTATATACCTCAAATCTATCGAAAAACCGTAGTATATTGAGTAGAGACTTGAATAGCCCAAATTACCCTCTTTTGGATCTGTCTTCTAAAGTCGAGTATGCTTTGCTAGCACTTTTAGAACTTGCGAGCCATTACGATAAAAAAGTTCCTCTGACGATGAGCGAGATTGTTGCCAAGCAACCGATTCCAGAACGCTATTTAGAGCAAATTCTTACTAACCTGCGACGTGCGGGTGTGATTAAGAGTCAACGCGGTTCTAGGGGAGGCTTTCTTTTAGTTCGTGAACCTTGGCAAATTACCTTGCTGGAAATTGTTAGTTTGGTGGAAGGCGATCGCAAACCGAAAGAAAGCTCAGAACCTCCCACTCTAGAAAAGAATCTGGTGCAAGACATTTGGCTACAAGCTAACAATAGTGCGGTTGAAGTTTTGAGCAGCTATACACTGCAAGACATGTGTCAAGAAAGAGATTCTAGGACACAGCAGAATCCGATGTATTACATTTAGTAATTGAAGAGTATTCATATACGGTTTGCGCTCATATACGAGCGAGTTAATCGGACGGACTTGTTTAGTTCAGTTGAAGAAGATTACAAAATCCAAAGCGCAAATTGTGGTCAAGCTTATTGTATGAACCCATCCGATAAAGTAAAAGACCGCATTAACGTGAGTATAGAAGCGGCAAAGATCCCTGGCTTGATTTCCCCTAAAAATAGTATTTTAGTAGAGCCGACTGATAACACCGGAATTGCTTTATTTTATGGTGGCAGCAGAATAGGTCTACCATCTTATTCTAACAATACCTGATACGATGAGCGTTTTTGGCGGTAGGTGGTGTTGACCATATTAGACAAACGTCGTGAAAATTAATTATGCATTACCCAAAACATGAGTGTAGAGAGGCGATTTATTGCATCTTCGGCTCATTTCGACTCCTCTGTCTATTAGACCTATGAGCAAAAGTAAGTGAGTGCAAGATAGGCTCATAGAAAAGGTTAAAGCTGAAGGGTTTTTCTTCCCCTTTCCCCCAATAAGTGCAAGAAGTCTATTAGACATCTGTTGAAAAAGAGGGTGCGGCTATACAAACGCTCGTCGGCGATTAGTGGCACTACTAATACATTTGTCTATAAAGATAAAGTTTAAATTAGCCCACGGAGGTAAGCTCTGTACGCACAACGCTCTTGGGCTTCCAGCCTCAGGGTAATTATATTTACCAGAAACATTTGTAAATAGTTATCAACTCACAAAACCATGAGTCAAACTGTCATATAAGAACAATTTAATAACACTATTGGCATCATACTAATAATATTATGACCGCCTTATAGCAATCCGCATAGTGATTGGTGAACGGTGGTAAGTGGGGATTGTCTTCTGCGTTACATCCATCTCTGCTCACCCTGTCAAGTCACAACATAAAATGGAGTATTGCTATGACTAAACGGCATTGGAGATTGTCATGGTATTAGACAATTTTCGCCGAAAATTACGCCAAGAAGCACAAAAATGGCGGGATGAAGGAATTATTAGTTCTTCATGTTACCAAGACCTAGGAAAACGTTATCAATTTGATAACCTGGAAATAGCTGCACGCGATCGCTTCGTTTTCATCGTCATTGCGATCGGCAGCATTTTGTTAAGCTTAGGCATAATTACTTTCGTAGCTGCAAACTGGCAAGCATGGTCACGAGATGTCAAATTTGTGATTTTGCTCAGTTTGTTTTTCGCAACTACCATCACAGGTTTTTACTCTTTTAGAGAACCTACAGTTAATACTGAAGGAAAAAAGCAACCACGCAGCAAACAACTATTAGGAGAAGGTTTGCTAATTTTAGGTGCTTTGATATTAGGTGCAAATATTGCGTTGATGGCGCAAATGTTTAATATCAGCGGTTCAACTTCCCAGCTATTTCTTTGTTGGGGGTTGGGTGTTTTAATTATGGCGTATGGACTTAGCTTGACTTCCTTAGGAGTCCTATCAATCATCCTCATACAAATAGGATATTGGACGGGATTAGGAGAATTATCTTACTCTGCAACTGACTTTAGTTGGTCGCGGTTGTTGGTGCAACATATGCCATTATTTATTTGGTTGTTGTTTGTACCCTTAGCTTATTTATGTAGATCGCGTTGGATATTTGCACTCGCAGCGATCGCCTTTACCATCTCCTTGCAATTCAACCTCAATCCGCTACAACGTCTAGCTTATTCTAATAATAATAATACAGCACCTTGGGTTGCATCTTTTGCTTTTGTACTTCCAGCCGCACTATTTTGGAGTTACGATGACCTACTATTGCCTACAATAAATTTTAGGTTATTTCAACCCCTCGCCCAAAGTCTCTCGCTATGGTTTTTCGGAACTCTATTTTACGTCCTTTCCTTTTATTGGGTTTGGCAATATCCATCGTCCGGATTTTATCCGCTAACAACCAACTCACCGATTAGGTCATTTCCGCTAATTGATTTAGGAATTCTCAGCGGTTTAGTAGTATTACAATGGCTGTTTATGCTGCGTTATCGCAATAGCCTAACCCGCAGAGGAATGGATATCACCAATGTCTTCATTACCAGCTTTCTTGTCATCGTCGCCTTGATACCTTTTTGGCATCTAGCTGTTACTCGCATTCCCGGTTTAGCAGTTTTCATATTCAATATTCTTCTGGCAATATTTAGTTTTGGACTGATGCGACACGGCATAAAATACGGTGATAGACGCACATTTTGGGGCGGAATGCTGTTATTAACCCTGCAAATTATTAGCCGCATGTGGGAATATGACACCGACTTAATTTTCAGGTCATTTGTCTTTGCTATGTGCGGCATCGGTATCATTAGCACCGGACTTTGGTTTGAACGCCGAATAACAGTTAAGAATTAGGTAGAGACGTTCCGAAAGGAACGTTTTTACGAGAGTTAGTGGTTAGTAATATTTTGACAACTATCAACCATCAAAAATGAAAAGCAACGAGCGCGAATCTAACAAATCTTTGTCACCCGAAAAGGAATTTTCACAAAAGGTGACTTTTGATGATTACATCAAAGCTAATGAACAAAAACCAACAAAGCCTTTACCTTTTTGGCGGCTGATAGTTCCGCTGCTGATTCAAACAGCATTAATTATGGCGATACCATTTCAAGCGATGTTCACTAATTACACAGGCAAAACAGTAATCTTGCAAACTGTACCAGTAAACCCTAACAATGCGCTACAGGGAAACTTCGTGAACCTCGATTACAACATCGCTCGTTACAACACTTTGAAAAGACTACCAGGATGGCAACAATTAGTTAGACGCCGTTCTAATAGAAACAGGCAATACGTTTCTTTAGCTGAGGGAACTAACTTATATGTAACTTTGCAAGAGCAACAATTTCCAAATTCTCGTAATCCCAGAGCCTGGAAGCCGGTGCGGGTTAGTGCTAATCCCCCTAGAACTTTAGCGGCAAATCAGGTAGCTTTAAAGGGTGTTTATGAGAATGGAGCTATTAACTATGGGATAGAATCATATTCCATCCCAGAAGACCAAAGGCAGCAAATTAATAATAATCTTTTTCAGGCACAACAAACCCAACAAAAACGGCAACAACCGATTTTAGTGGAAGTTAAAGTAGATGCAGAGGGTAACGCTGTGCCCGTTAGTATGTGGGTACGCGATCGCAAATACCGCTTTTAATCTTCACGTCTTAACTGCCATGCGGCACCAAAAGCTGCCCCAGCCCCAGCTAGCAAACCAGTACTCATTCCTTCTATAGTTTTGTTAATGGGGTTTTGGGTCAAGCACTCACTCGTCACAGTACCGGCTTGTAAGCAAATGGTGCTTTCTGCCCAACTTGACGTACCTCCTAAAACTACACCGGTGACACTACAGGAAACAATTAGCAGTAAAAGGCGTTTGGTTTTTCTATCCATAGAGGGTTGCGAAAAATCTTACTGATGGTATCGGACTCTCAACTACTTTACACATACGTGGAAATAATGTCAGCTGTTCCCGTCTAAAAAAAAAGCGATCGCATAGTCCTTAATACGGGAGTGCTTTTGCTTACCCTGCCGCAACCAAAACCCACACCCATGAAAAGGGTGTAGGGGGTAGGGGGTAGGGGGTAGGGTGTGGGAACCCCATACTTGTTCATCAGGGGTTTCAAATAAGGACGCTGTATTTTTCTCTTCGGTGTACGTCGCTCTGGTGTTACCGTGGCTGCTGGCATTCTCAGCCAAGCCGGAATGATCCGCTACACCCGTGGCAGAATTACCATCCTCAATCGGGAGGATTTGGAAGCAACTTCTGGCGACAGCTATAGAATGATAAAAACGGAATTTTTGCGATTACTTGGTACTGAGTGTGGCTAGTACATTAGGGGAAAAAAAGTGACCAGCCTTGTTTTCTAGAGCCTCATCCCTTGCGGGAGACGCGAGGCGCGAACGATACCCCACGACTTTTTACAGATGTTGGCTGGTCACTTCTTTGAGACGTTACACACTAGAACCCAAATCAACTCGTTCTTATGTCCGTAACCGTACAGAACATCGGTACAGATATGTTTATTTTAGAAAAATACAACATTAACATTATTTCTCACGCTCTCTTAGAGAGAGCGTGAGCTTTTCTAAAGGTATATTTAGTTACCTAATAAGATTGGTTTATACTAGTTTTTACCTCAATACATCAAGTCAATTTTGCACCAAAAGTATTTTTGTTGTACAAAATAAGTAAATTCAAAAAAAGTGAGTTTCATGAGTCGAAAACGTAGGAAAGTATTAAAACAATCAGGAGTAATTCCCTACAGAGTCACAAACGGAAAAATTGAAATTTTGCTGGTGACAGCTAGCGACTGTAAAAACTGGGTAATTCCTAAAGGAGGGATTTGCAATGGGATGAGTCCCCCTGCTTCTGCCGCAAAAGAAGCGTGGGAAGAAGCCGGGGTAATTGGTGAGGTGGATGGAAATAAACTGGGCACATATAAATATCGCAAACGAGGCAAAATTTACCAAGTCCAGACGTTTTTGTTAGCAGTTGAAACTATATTATCAGATTGGCCCGAGGCGAATCAAAGAAGGCGGGAGTGGTTAGATCCAAACAAAGCCATCAAGCGGGTTAAGAAACCCTCACTCAAGCAAATTCTCAAAGGCTTTAGCAATGATGATAATTATTAGGGGTTAAATCAGCGTCACTTCTGATTTGTGTATAATTTCAGCGTGAGAATTTTGCTCTAATCATAGTAAAAATTAATGAATTGGGTAATTTAGCCAGTAAAATAAAATATGTTGTATCTGCTAATGGTTAGACACGACTTAAATCAGACTCAATAGACATCAGCTTATGCAGGGGTTAATCGGAATATGTATAGAGCGATCGCAAACGAAGCAAACAGTAACCCAAAAGTAGTATAATTACACCATAAGATTACGGCTATACCTCTATTTATTGCGCTCAAAGGTAGTTAAATAGAAGAATTGTTAAGAAATTACAGACCTAATTTATCCACAGTACTTTATCTCACACATGTCTGTACTACCTATATAAATATTGCTAGTTAATTTATCCTAAATCCAAAGTCTTTCTCAAGTCGTAACCGAAAGCTACCCGTGCGGTAGAAGTAAAAAAAAATTATAATATTTACTTTGTTCATTAGGAGGCAATAGCCTTAAGAAGAAACCTATATGTATACATTTTGTTGATGATATGACTGCTCCCTAATTGGCTGAGGTGTAAATTTAAGGTGAACATAGAAAAGTTTATTCAACGGACAGAAGCATTTCATAGGCGTTTAGCAGATTTGAATCAAACTGCGAATGCATTGCCTTGGATAACGTCGGACATGTTACCCCAAGCTTTTAAGGAACTCGGTAGCAATTCCAGGATGTTGCAGTTGGCAGCCGAGGAATTATATTTACAAAACGAGGAACTAATCCGTACACGAGGTTTGTTAGAAGCCGAATGCCAACGCTACCAGAACTTATTTGAGTTTGCACCAAACGCCTATTTATTAACTAATACTGAAGGCATAATTCAAGAAGCTAACCGTCTTGGTAGTAGATTGCTTAACGTTTCCAAAAATTATCTAACAGGCAAACCATTAATTAACTTTGTTCCTTTAGAAGAACGTCGGCGCTTTCGCAATCAATTAAGTGAAGTATCTCAGTCAGATAGTAGTAGAGAATTATTAATTAGCTTGCAGCAGCGCAATGGCAAATTATTTCATTCAGCTTTGACAGTAGCCGCTGTTCGCAATCAGCACGATAAGCCGATAAACTTCCTTTGGCTGCTGCGTGAAATTCCTGAGCCTCAGCAAAGAGAAGCTAACAATGAATTTGACTTCAGCGAAAATCGCTCTATATATAAACATTGCAAAGGAGAAACTATAACCCTCAACCCATCAGAAATTTTTTATGTTTGTCAGGGTTTAGTTAAACTTAGTACATATTGTGAAACTGGCGAAGAAGTGCTGACAGGGTTAGCAGGTGAACAAATGATTTTTGGTTCTAGTTTGACTTCTTTACAAACTTACCAAGCAACTGCGCTGACGGATGTTGAGTTAGTTTCAATCGATGTTGCAGAAATAGCAGAGTCTCCGGTACTGAGTCAGGCGCTTTTACCAAAATTTAATCAAAGATTGCGGCAGGCGGAATCTTTTTTAGCTATTTCCGGAAGGCAACGAGTGCAAGATCGTTTACATTATTTATTCCTACTTTTGAAACAAGAAATAGGTCAACCTGTCCCAGAAGGAACCCGCTTAAATGTTCGTCTCACCCACGAAGAACTTGCTAGCGCTTGTTGTACAACCAGAGTTACAATTACGCGATTGATGGGCAAGTTACAACAAGAAGGTGTAATTAGCTTTAATTCAAAAAAGCATATAATTTTGCAAAATTTAAGTTAGGAGTTTGGAGTCAGGAGTCAGGAGTTAGGAGTTAGGAGTTAGGAGTTTGGAGTCTATTGACCATTCCCCATTCCCCATTCCCTATTCCCCATTCCCCATTCCCCATTACCTAATCGTAAAGTTGAATGGCAAACGAGCATAAACGCCGAGGGGATCGTTCATTTTTTGCATAATCGCTAATTCCTTTTGTAGTTTCTGGAATTCAGCGGTTAGTAAATCGGGTGATTTAGTTGTTGTCTCAATTCCCAAAGCAGTCCGCGCTTCTTGTGTTACCTTGCCAAAAAAGCGTTCTTCAAAGGTGCTGTGTCTGGGATACTCTTGTAATTCCCAATCGTTTGCTAAATTCGCGCTTTTAGCGGCATAATCTATAGCAGCATCAATGCCGCCAATTTCATCAACTAAACCGATTTGCTTTGCCGCTACCCCAGACCAAACTCGTCCTTGAGCAATTTCCGCTACCTTTTGTTGTGGGAGTTTGCGACCTTGAGAAACTTTGTTGAGGAATAGATTATAAATGCGGTTTACACTGCGCTGATAAACAGCTAACTCTTCGGGAGATTTAGGACGAGAGACGGTTTGACTATCAGCATAGCGTCCAGTTTTGACTGAATCCCAGGTGATGCCGTTATCATTCGCTAGTTTTTGCCCATTTAAAAGTAAGCCAAAGACACCGATTGAACCTGTGATGGTGTTTGGCTCGGCAAAAATGCGGTTGGAATCGCTAGCTATCCAGTAACCACCAGAGGCAGCAAGATCACCCATTGAGACAACTACTGGTTTGATTTTGCGAGTTAGTCTTACTTCTCGTTGCATCACTTCAGCGGCAGTAGCGCTACCACCGGGACTATTGATTCGCAATACAACGGCTTTGACATTTTTATCTTGTCGTAGTTTGCGGAAAGTTTTGGCAAAGCGATCGCCTCCAACTTCACTATCACTACCTTGACCATCGACAATTTCCCCTTCCGCATAAACCACAGCAATTTTATTTTTAGAGTCGCGTTCTATACCAAATTGCTTGCCAGAAACTCCGGCGTATTCTGCTAGGTCGATTTGACGGAATGTTTTATCTTCCTTGTCGCTATCAGTTAACTTTTTCAAATCGGTAACTACTTCATCGAAATAGTCTATCCGATCCACCAAACCGCTAGACTTGGCTTCGTCAGCCATTAAAACAGCTTGATTATCGGCGATCGCCTGCAATTTTTGAGGAGTAAGTTTGCGACTTTTACCCACCGCAGTACGCCATTCTGCCCAAACATCATCCAACAATTTTTGAGTTTGTTCGCGGTTTTCTGGACTCAATTTTGGCAGTATATACGGTTCTACCGCGCCTTTAAATTTACCAACGCGCACAACTTGAACACCGATGCCGTACTTTTGTAATGCTCCCGCTAAAAACATTGTTTGGGTACTCAAACCGTTAACTTCCATTGCTCCCAAGGGATTGACAATAACGGTATCAGCAACCGAACTTAAGTAATATTCCCGTTCTCCCAATTCCATACCGTATGCCACAATCTTTTTCCCAGACGAGCGGAACTTCTCCAACTCCTGACGGACTTCTTTGAGAGTCGCAAAACCCGCAACGCTACTAGCTGCTTGGGTGTGAGTTGCATCTAAGTAAATACCGACAATCCGCTTGTCACGACGCGCTTTTTCTAAAGTATCGATCACCCTGCGAAGTGACATTCTATTCTCATCTTCACCTGAGAATGCTTGCTGAAAAAGTTCGTTAGAACTTGGTTCGCTGTCAGTGATTTTCGTCGCTAAGTCAAAAACCAACACTGACTTATCCTTAACTTGCGGTCCATTGTCTTTTGAAGTAGCAGCGATAATAAATAGAAAGAAGAGTGTGCTGGTGCCGACACCGCAAAAAATAATTAGTCCGAGTAAGCTGCCAACTAAGCTGGCAAAAGTTTGTTTGAGAAAATTACGCATTTTTTTAGTTATTAGTTAATAGTCAATTGTCAAAAACTTTGGACGATTGACTAGTTTGCTTATAATTCCACCGAATATCTCAAACCTAACATTTAAACAATCATTAGCTGCTGCAACCTATAAGGGAGATGCTGAAAACCCTTATAAGTTGACTTCAAGGGATGAAAGCTAGTCGCAGGCGCGACGTTTGAGGGGGAAACTTCCCCCTCAAAGCTCGCTTGATTTATCCTGCTTTGGAAGTGTTTTGATAAACTCGCGCAAAACTTCCGCAGCAGAAATCTGTTTTGACTGAGCATAAAAATCCAACTGTTTCCATTCGTCTTCACTAAGCCTTAATTGATAAACTTTTGGTCTTTTTCTAGTTGACATGGTAGTTGAATTGCACTACCATTAAATATAACAGGTGGGGTAATCAACCTGTTTAAAAACCCTAGTACCTAAACGGTAACGCGCTCTCCTTGACAACTGAATCATGGGTTCTACTTTGTTGTTCTAGTAGTTTGGCTTAATTGCCAGACAGCCTGAAAGTAGGTAAAAGATTCACACCGAACGTGACGACTAGCAATTAACTCAAACAAAATTTGCAGTAATGCAACTACCCCAGGGCATGGGGAAAGTTAACGCTTCAGGAGAGAACCACCTCTACTTAAAGTAACGCAAGGAGCTTTAAGCAAGTGGACTCGTTGAATGAAGAATCCCCTCGGCTTCAGCCAGGGGAGTGTCAAAGTAATGTGAGTTTGATGAACCTCTCCCCAACCCACTCATTTTACCAAAAACCTTGGTAGAGACGTAAAGCGTGGAACGTCTCTACAATCGTGTGGAATGACGAAAAATTGTTATATAAGGGGTTAGGTTTCTATTTTTTGTAAGCTTCCAGAATTTTGCAACTGATATAAGGTAGCATTGCCAGTGCAGAATAGCACTGTGGTGATTTCGGCAATTAAGACATCAGCCAAATCGCACAGTGCTGATTCTCCCACCGCTGCTGCTTGCAAGAATGGCATTGCGAAACCTGCGATATCTGCTTTGAGTGCGATCGCTTTCGCTGCATCCAGTCCGTGACGCAATCCCCCAGAAGCTATCAATGGCACTTTTGGTGCAACAGCCCGGATACTCGTAATACACTCTGCTGTCGGTAAACCCCAATCGGCAAAGGTTTGTCCTAAACGCCGTTGTAAAGCATTTTCTGCCCTTTCGCTTTCCACTTTCGCCCAAGACGTGCCACCCGCACCGGCTACATCAATTGCTGTCACTCCCGCAGCAATCAGCTTTTCTGCCATTTTCGCAGAAATACCATTACCAACTTCCTTGACAAGTACAGGCACTGATATCTTACCACATAAATCGGCAATTTTCTCAAGCAAACCGTTAAAATTTGTATCGCCTCGCGCTTGGATGCACTCTTGCAACGGGTTGAGGTGTAAAATTAAAGCATCGGCTTCCAGGATATCGACTACGCGCAGACATTCATCTAAGCCGTATTTATAATTAAATTGTACAGCGCCCAAATTAGCAAGTAGCAAAACGTCTGGTGCGTACTTTCGCAGCGCAAAGGTATCCGCAACCGAGGGTTTTTCTACTGCCACACGCTGAGAACCAACACCCATTGCTATTTTATAGTGTTGTGCGACTTCGGCCAAACGACGGTTAATGATTCCCGCTTGTTCGGTACCTCCAGTCATGGAAGAAATTAACAAAGGTGCTGAAAGAGTTTTCCCTAGAAACGTTGTGCTGATATCGATGTCATTTCGGTCTAGTTCCGGTAAGCAACAATGAGTAAAGCGATAGCGTTCGAGTCCGTTAGTGATTTGCTGACACTGAACGTCTTCCTCAAGACAGATGCGGATGTGATCTGCTTTGCGAGTTTGGGTAGAAAAGCTGGTGGGAACGTTCACGGGGAGATATAACTGAAAGTTGTGTAAATTATAATTCTGTTGTGAGCGGTTGGTGCGCTCAAGTTTGAGGACTAAAGTCGTCACTACGGTTGATAACGCAAGCTAAAATAAAAGCCTTCATCTTGGGCATTATTACCTTTATCGTTCAAATCGATGAAGGGAATTCCATAATCGAGTCGTAAAGTTAAGCGATCGATTCCTAATGCTTGATTCCACAATAACCCTAAACCTGCACTTGTCAAAAACCTTTGGCTGGGTAGTTTGTTAGGATTATCAGATTGATTCCAGATGGCTCCCATGTCGATAAATGGTATAATCTGAATTGTGGATAATCCTGATTCGTTGCGTTTGACTGTGAATCTATCTTCGATCGCTAAACGAAAGCCATTATCGCCAGAACGAATATTTTGCCGATATCCTCTGACAGACTGTCCACCACCAATTACGAATTGTTGGGAAGGTAATAAACTATCTGGTGTTAGTTGTAAGTCTGCTTGCATAAGCAACAAGTTATCGTTATTCAGTTGTTGCACGCGCTGTGCTTGAGCCAACCAACTGAAAAAACGACCGTCAGGGATAGGGTCATTATTTATAGTAGCATCAAATAAATCGATACCAAAACTAAATTGCGATCGCACAAACCAAGCACCTTGCGGATCGCGTTTGATATAATCTTGGCTAAACTTAATTACACTGGTACGGCTAACTCCATTTTCATCGGGACCAATCCCGAAAGGGGTGGGAAGTCGATCAAAAAGAAAGGTTTGACCATCTTGATAGGTAAATCCTAACGAAAGAGCAAATTCTTCTCTTGGCGATCGCACCAACGGCTGACGATAATTAATTTCATATAAATCTTGATCTGCCCGAATGCCCAACCTATTAAATGGAGCTTCGGTAATTTCGTTACGATTGGGGGCAACCCTAAATTTTACCTTGCCATTCATCGCGTTAACGGGAATTTGATAACTAAAATCAAAAACATCCGAACCACCTGAGAGAGTATGGTAATATGAGCCTGCCAACTCATCACCGATGCCGATTAAATTGCGATCGCGCAATTCAATACCCAATCTTTCTCCACCAACGCTAGGTGGTGAATAGTTATCTACACCAAAACTAGTGGTTATCGGGTTCGCTTCTTGCACTCTGACAATGAGAGTACTTTGACCAACCTTACCTGTAGGACGCAAACTAGCTTCCACATTGGTGAAAAGTGGATCGATTCGCAGTAACTTTAGTTGGTCTTCAAGTTGTATAGTATTAAGAGGGATATTAGCGCCAAGTTTGATGCGATCGCGAATATAAGCTGGATTTAATCGCTTTGTTCCTTGAACTTCAATAAGAGTTAAACGTCCTTCAATAACACGAATTACCACCACACCGTCTGTAGTCTGCTCAGTTACCGGAATCGCTCTGGAATTGATATATTTTTGATTTAAATAAAGCTGAGTAATTTTATCTGCGGCTTGTCTAATTTCTTCAATCGTTAATTCTCGTCCGACAAACGGCTGTAAAATGGGGTTAAAGTCTTTTTCGCTGAAGACAGTGCTATCGACAACTTTGATTTGACGGACAAAAGTGCGATCGCTTGTTTCTGGTTTTGTTCCTGTGTTAATATCGGATGTCTGTGCAATTGGGGGAAATGTTACGTTATTTATATTACCACCATCAGCCGTAGCTTTTAGTGCTATGCAGACAATGCAGACTGAGTGCAGAATTAACAAACCATATCTGACACGTATATTTTGGCTGTTATGGTAGAGACATTCCGGTGGAACGTCTCTAGGATAAATTAGGGATTTCATAAGACATACTGGGAAGTGTAGAAACCGCGTCTTTGATATTCAGCAATAGACATCGACCGCTCTTTTATGATGCGTTATCTGAAACCCTTGTAGAGAGCCGTTACATGTAACGTCTCTACATTCATTTTTACTTTCGCGTGTCTAATGCCGATGTCTGAAGTATGTCATATCTGCGACTAAATCGGATTTTTGTTCTTTAAATTTAAGAATATAGTTACATTTGTTAGTGATTTCACTGAGATACTCCATATGAGGATTATATTGAGATTACACCCCTGAATTGGGAGGAGTTCCATGTCACCACTAATCTCAATTATCATCATCAACTACAATCGGGAAAATTACCTCGGAGAAGCGATCGCTAGTATTTTAGCGCAGACATGGCAATACTTTGAGTTGCTAATTTGGGATGATGGCTCTACAGATAAATCGGTAGCGATCGCCAACAAGTTTGCTGAACAAGATCAGCGAGTACGGGTAGTAAAAGCACCTCATCTTGGAATCGCTGCGGCTTGTAAAGCAGCGATCGCCCAAACTAGCGGCACGTACATCGGTTTGGTAGACAGTGACGACATCCTAGCCTCTACTGCCTTGGCAGAAACTGCTGCGGTACTCAACCGTTATCCAAAGACAGGATTTGTTTATACTGACTATTTAAATATTGATCAAGAAGGGAAAGTCATCGGCTACGGTCATCGTTGTAGTATTCCCTATTCCAAAGAAGGTCTTTTAGTTGACTTTATGACCTTTCACTTTCGCTTGATGCGGCGATCGGTTTACGACCAGGTGGGAGGTGTTAACAGTTCCTTTTATTCCTGTGCTTACGATTACGACCTATGCCTGCGATTTTCAGAAGTAGCCCAGGTGCGTCGGGTCAAAAAGCCTCTCTACCTTTACCGCATTCATTCCCAAAGCATCTCTGCTACAAGAAAAACACAACAAATCCTTTCATCTAAGCAGATGATCGCCCAAGCACTTGAGCGGCGAGGACTTGCTAATAAGTATCAAATTGATGTAGAATTATCCAACGGTCGGTTTTTGTTACGGCGCAAAAAACCTCTATTACAAAGCATCGCGATCGCAACCGCTTCTCTGCTGAGTGTTGTGCCTGTGGGATTTGCTTCAGCACAACAAATTATTCCCGCTGCTGATGGGACAAATACGATTGTTACGCCTAACGGTAATAGACTTGATATTAGCGGTGGTCAGATTTCGGGTGATAATGCAAACTTGTTTCACAGCTTTCAAGAGTTTGGCATTTCACGAGAACAAATCGCCAATTTTCAGGCTAATCCAGTTTTGCAAAATATTCTCGGTAGAGTTACAGGGGGTAATCCTTCGCTGATTAATGGTTTGATTCAGGTGACGGGTGGAAGTCCTAATTTATTTTTGCTGAATCCTGCGGGATTTGTATTTGGTGCAAATGCTAGTTTAAATGTTCCTGGTGCTTTCACAGCGACGACGGCAAACGGTATCGGGTTTGGGAATATTTGGTTTGATGCGATCGCCACAAATAACTATACTGCAATGGTTGGGAAACCCAACGGATTCGCTTTTACGACTAATCAACCAGGTGCCATTATTAATGCTGGTAATTTAGGGGTGGG
>JBPCQW010000620.1:0-6694 GCA_050997715.1 Hassallia sp. | reverse complement strand
TCTCTGGAGTCTTAAATTCATTTTTGGTCTGACATTTAGAATTAATCTTAAAAAATAACAAATATGTTTAGGTGAATGATTTATTATTCATATAGCTATTATTAGCTACTATCGTCTCAAACCGGGTAATCTAAGCTTGAGTTAAACTTGTGCAATTACAGCAGTAAATCAATTAAATGAAGTACAGCAGCCATGCCTAAAAGCTAGATATAAATCCATTTTGCTTCTGAACGGCAGGTGCAACCGAAGCGGGAACGCTAAGAGCGTTGTTCGCTCTTAACCAAAGCAACGCACTGCCTCCTCCTGACGACTGACGCCTTTATTATCCTGTAATTTGCTCAACTTTTATTATATTTCTGTTAATCAACTGTTAATTCTTCAGGATTAGTAGAAAGTAAGTTGGTATCTAATAATTAGAAAAATGTGCTATAACCTACCGTCAGAACCAAGACTGATAGTTCGACCCTTGAAGGAGCTATGACGTGGAAAACAATAAGTCGTTTTTTTGGTCGCAAGGAATCATAATTGCCCTGCTTGCCTTAGGTACCAGTTTAAGCCTTGGTTTAATGATGCCTATTAACCCAAAAGCTTCCGAGGCAAAAAGTGAAATTAGTATAAATTCAAACAAAGAAAATACTAAAATAGAAACAACTCAGCGGATTGAGCAATTAAAATCGGCGATGTTGAGAACTTGGCAGCAAGAAGCCAAAGCAAAGGGTCTTGCTTACAGCGTGCCACAACGTTTTCAAGGGGCAACCATCGCAGAAGCAAAACTCAGTCAAGGTCAGAAAGTAATTGCTCTTACCTTTGATGATGGTCCTTGGATTGGAAGTACAGCTAAAGTACTGGATATTCTCAAAAAAAATAACATCAAAGGCACATTTTTTGTTGTTGGGCAGATGCTTAAAGAGCATCCAGATTTGGGTGTGCGAATTGTGACTGAAGGTCATGTCATTGCTAACCATACTTGGACTCACAGATATCATTTCATGAATCCACAAGTAGCGGCTTATGAAATCGACAGCACGTCTGACCTGATTTATCAAACTACTGGTGTGAAAACAACTTTGTTCCGACCACCTGGGGGAATCATGAACAACGGGGTGGCTGCTTACGCCAGAAACCAAAAATATACAATAGTTATGTGGTCTGCTGACTCTGTAGACTACAGCCGTCCTCCTATTTCTAGATTAATCCGTAATGTTACCAGGGCATCAAAACCGGGCGGAATTGTGCTAATGCATGATGGTGGCGGTAATCGTTCTCACACTGTAGAAGCTTTACCACAAATTATTGACAACTTTAGAAAGCAGGGCTATAGCTTTGTGACTATACCAGAACTCTTAGAAATGCAAAATAAAGACCAGAAGTTAATGACAGCTAAAAAACAATAGTTATTAGTTATTAGCCATTAGTTAAGTTAGTAACAACAAAAAACTAATATATAATCCGGTTTATTAACCATTATATAAAACCACCACTAATATCTAATAAAAAAGGGCACGTAGTTCAACGTGCCCTTACTAATAATTAACAACTAATTAGCGAATGGCACATGTTGTAGAGACGCTCTACTGCGGAACGTCTCTACGAAGGACATGATATTTTAAACAGAACTGAGTTGTTTTTCGGCAACAACCTGGGGATTTGCTTCTGAACTCTCAGCTTCAGAAGGGGGAACCAACTGCCAAAACTTGGGTAAGAATTCTTGCCAGTTTTGCAAAATCATCTTCGCTTTTGGTGAATTAGTGCGATCGCCATGTGCTTTGATTAATTCTTGCAGTTGCTTTTCACCAGCTTCGGTAATCACCCGCTGAAGTTTGACAATTTCCCGATTAACTAATTCCGGGAAGCCACCCTCTTCATCTAAGAAATACGCTAATCCACCAGTCATCCCGGCAGCGACGTTGCGTCCAACTTTACCCAAGACGACAATTACACCACCAGTCATGTACTCGCAGCAGTGATCCCCTGCACCTTCAATCACCGCTGTACCTTTAGAATTACGTACCGCAAAGCGTTCTCCGGCTAGACCGTTGGCAAACAACATTCCACCAGTAGCACCATAAAGGCAGGTATTGCCAATTATCACATTTTGTGCTGGGTCATAGGTAGCAACCGCTGGGGGTTTGATAATGATTTCACCACCGTGCATTCCCTTACCGACGTAATCGTTTGCTTCTCCTTCTAAGGTTAAAACCATGCCTGGAAGATTAAAAGCACCAAAGCTTTGTCCGACACTACCTTTGAAGTTGAGGTTGATTTGTCCTGCAAAGTTATTGTCACCGTATTGAGATGCGATCGCTCCCGCTAATCTTGCCCCTACTGTTCTATCTGTATTGACTATTTTCCAAGTCTTCGTCACAGTAGATTGCTTTTGAATCGCAGCTTGAATATCTGCATCCGCTAGCAATTCGTCATCCAAAACCACACCGTTGCTGTGGACTTCTTCATGCACCAACCAGCTACGGTTTTCTTTAGTATTGGGTAACTTCAGCAAGCAGTCGAGATTGAGCGATCGCGTTTTCGTCAGCTTAACCTCTTCCCTCTCTTTCAATAAATCGGCACGTCCAACGATTTCTGAAAGCGTCCGATAGCCAAGCCGAGCTAACAGACTCCGCACTTCTTCCGCTACAAAGTAGAAGAAGTTGACTACGTGTTCTGGCATACCAGTAAACCGCTGACGCAGTTCTTCTTTTTGCGAAGCGACACCTACCGGACAGTTGTTGGTATGACAAATTCGCGCCATGATACAGCCTTCAGCAATCATAGCGATGGAGCCGAAACCGAATTCTTCACCACCCATCAACGCACCGATTACCACATCCCAACCGCTCTTGAAGCCACCATCAACGCGCAAAATTACACGCGATCGCAAACTATTTTCCATCAACACACGATGCACTTCACTCAAACCGAGTTCCCACGGAGAACCAGCGTGTTTAATCGAACTCAACGGAGATGCTCCCGTGCCGCCATCGTGACCGGAAATCTGAATGATATCGGCGTTTGCTTTTGCCACACCAGCCGCAATTGTACCGATACCAATTTCCGCAACCAGCTTTACTGATACCTGTGCTTTGGGGTTGATTTGGTGCAAATCAAAAATCAACTGCGCCAAATCCTCAATCGAATAAATATCGTGATGCGGTGGGGGTGAAATCAGCGTTACTCCAGGCTTAGAACGGCGTAACATGGCTATGTAAGGACTAACCTTTGCCCCTGGAAGTTGTCCACCTTCACCCGGTTTTGCACCTTGAGCGATTTTGATTTCAATTTGTTTAGCGCTCATCAAATATCCAGGTGTCACCCCAAAGCGTCCGGATGCGACTTGCTTAATCGAACTGCAAGCAGTATCGCCATTCCGCAAACCTTTCAGGTGCGGTAAAGTTGGCGAGTTACCATCTTCCACATCATCCAGAACTTTAAAGCGTACCGGATCTTCGCCGCCTTCCCCAGAATTAGATTTTCCGCCAATTCGGTTCATGGCGATCGCCAAAGTTTCGTGAGCTTCTCGCGATAATGCACCTAAAGACATACCGCCGGTGCAGAAGCGCTTGACGATCTCAGTTACAGATTCTACTTCTTCTAGGGGGATGGATTGGCGATCGCTTTCCAAATCTAGCAAATCACGCAAAGCCGTAATCGGTCTTTCTTGCAGATACTTCTTATATACCTCGTAATGGTCATAAGCAGTTTTGCCCGATGCGCCGTTTTCTTTGACTTTAGCCACGCCTACAGCATTATGCAGCGCTTTTGCCAATTCCGGACTGTTCATGTGATACTCGCCACCCGGACGGTACTGGACAAAACCCAAATTTTCTAACTTCTTAGTTGTCAGTTCCGGGAAAGCCTTACAGTGGAACGAAAGCACCTCAGTCGCGAGTTCGCTGATACTCAAACCACCCACGCGGGAAGTCGTACCATAAAATCCCAACTCTAATAAATCTTGACCAATCCCAATTGCCTCAAAGATTTGGGCTGCTTGATAACTCGCCAGCAGAGAAATTCCCATCTTCGAGAGGATTTTCAACAAACCTGCGTCTACCGCTTTGCGATAGTTACCAAAAGCTTCTTCCAAAGTGAGAGTGGTTATTGTACCACGCTCCATAGACTTTTGCGTCTTCGGTTCTGACCACAAATCGCGTACAGTATCCAAAGCCAGATAAGGACAAACCGCACCAGCACCGTAGCCAATCAGACACGCAAAGTGATGCGTGCTCCAGCACTGAGCCGTATTCACCACCAAGGATGCTTTCATTCGCAACCCTTCGCGAATTAGGTGATGGTGTACTGCACCCACCGCCAATAAAGGGGGAATGTAGGTATATTCTGTACCGATGCCGTGACTTACCTTGTCACTCAAAATTAAAATCTTCGCACCAGCTAGCACCGATTCCACAGCTTGTGCTTGTAAAGACTTCACTGCTTCTTTCAGCCCATTCGGACCTGCGGCAATTTCAAACAGTGTTGACAACTCAGCCGTAGCAAATCCCGACAGCTTGATAGCTTCTAACTCTGCTGTATTCAGCACAGGCGATTCTAGCTTCAGCCTTTTAGCATATTCTGGCTTGGGATCTAATAAGTTACCCCGTTCACCCAATTCTACTTTCAACGACATCACCAAGCTTTCCCGTAAAGGGTCAATTGCCGGGTTTGTCACTTGAGCAAAGCGCTGTTTGAAATAGTCATACAGCAAATGGGGTTTTTCAGACAACACCGCTAGAGGTATATCATCCCCCATACAGAATGTCGCTTCCTTTCCATCCATTGCCATTGGCTTAATTACCATTTCCACATCTTCTGTGGTGTAGCCAAAAGCAATTTGATGTTGCAATCTGGACGACGAAACCCCGCCCTGACTCTCTATATTATTGGTTGTAGAATGTCCGTTACCATTGGTGTTTGCATGTCCGTTGCCATTAACAGAGGATTCACCAACTAGCGACTTAATATCTTTACGGTACTTTTGCAACCATTCTCCATATGGCTGCTGTTTAGCGATACGCTGTTTAATTTCCCAATTTTTCAGCACTTCATGAGTTTCTAAATCCACGGCAATCATTTGCCCAGGTCCGAGTCTGCCTTTCTCGATAATATCGGCTTCTGGTAAGTCCACTACACCCGCTTCGGAAGCAACAACGATATAATCATCTTTGGTGATGCAGTAACGAGCCGGTCTTAAGCCATTGCGATCAAGTGTTGCACCGACTTTCCGACCATCGCCGAATACCAAAAGTGCTGGACCATCCCAGGCTTCTTGCAGACCGCTATAGTATTCGTAAAAATCGACAATTTCCGGGAAATTACTTAAATTAGGCTGATTACGATAAGCCTCTGGAACCATAATCATCAAGGCTTCCAGTGGGCTGCGTCCAGACTGTACCAATAACTCAACCACGTTATCTAAAGTAGCTGAGTCACTGTTATCAATGTGAACAAAAGGCTTTAGTTCTTCTAAGCGATTCTCCTTTGGAGAGGCTTCGCCAACGCCCCATACTGGATGATTCAGACTGGCATCTCGTGCCATCATCCAATTGATGTTACCCAATAGCGTGTTAATTTCACCGTTGTGACCCAAAAGCCGCATTGGTTGCGCTAGGGGCCATTTGGGCATAGTGTTGGTACTAAAGCGGCGGTGATATACAGCCCATGCACTCTTAAAAGCCGGATTTTTTAAATCGAGATAAAAGTCTGCCAATACCGCAGAACGCACCATACCTTTGTAGACAATTGTCCGGCTAGACAACGAACACATGTACAAATCTTCAGAAATGTGTTTTACAGATTTGAAAATCCGACGGCGAGTAATATACAACTGCCTTTCCAATTCATCGCCGCTTTTATCTTCAGAAGCTAGCAAAACTTGTTCAATTTGGGGTTGATTTTCTCTTGCTTGTATCCCCAACAAATTAGATTGCACCGGCACTACTCGCCAGCCCAGTACAGTCAATTTTTCCTCTGCTGCCACTTGCTCAACTTTTGCCCTACATGAAGCCGCTATTTCTGGATCTTGTGGCAAAAATATCATTCCTACAGCAATATTTTTGGTACAAGTCAGTTCCACACTTTTTGTAGCAAAGTCAGCTTGGAACAACTCCCAAGGAATGGCTGTCAATATTCCCGCACCATCACCGGAATCTTGGTCTGCACTACAACCACCCCGGTGTTCTAAGCAAGTCAATGCAGCTAAGGCTTTAGTAACAAGTTCATGGCTACCCTGATTTAGGCGATGGGCGATAAAGCCCACACCACAAGCATCTCGTTCTTCTACTAACCATCGAGGACCCTGGTAGGTACACCTTGAAGACGTATCCGAAAATGTCATTTGTTGGTCTTGATTCATTGGTTGATTATTCATATTTTATTCCTGATAACTTGAGTTATGAATTTTGCCACTACTTGTGATACAAAAATTTCCAACTTTTAAAAAATGGAGAAATACATAATCACCTAAAATTAGGAAAAAAAAATCTAACTTCAGGTTTCTTTTTTCGTTCACCCGTGTTAAACTAATCGCGTTATTTTTTGTGTTTATTTTCTGGAGAATTAACAGTCTTTTATTTATATCGTGAAGCTATGTATTTCCTCAATTACCTGTTTTTAAATCAAAGCTACTTTTTCGGTACAGTCTTTCTCGACAGACTTGGAACAAAACTGCTTTTTAAAGCTTCACTGTTTTTAAAGCTGAAAT
>JBPCQW010000537.1:0-8692 GCA_050997715.1 Hassallia sp. | reverse complement strand
GCCCTTCTCTACGAGAGGCTGCGCCAACGGGTTCGGGAGTGACGCTCCTAACGTCGCTAACGCTGCGCTATCGCAATCGACGGGAAGCGGAGCCACTGCGTTGGACGGGTTCCCCGGCAGACGCGCAAGTGGCGTCCAAGACTGCGACCCCCTCACCGCTCTGCGTCTAGGCTTCTAGAAGTTCAGAAAACTAGGGGGTTTTTATTTCCAAAAAATTTCAATCAGTTAACAAGAGCAAAGGCGATTTTTGTCAACCACGGCTATTTGCTCGACTCGTAGTGTTTATTTTCAGTGGCAACCTTACTGTAAACATTGCACCGTGTCCTTCACCGTCACTCGCTGCGGTAATAGTGCCATTGTGCATTTCCACTAAACTACGCACGATCGCAAGTCCTAGTCCTAATCCCTTATGCCTTGCTGTATACTGAGTATCAGCTTGACGAAATTGCTCAAACACATAAGGCAAAAAGTCAGGATTAATACCAATACCTGTATCGCTGACGGTGATTTGAGCGTAGGACTCAACTCGCTCTAACCAAATTGCGATCTGTCCTTGTTCTGGTGTAAACTTGATAGCATTAGTCAGTAGATTCCACAGAACTTGCTGCAATCGGCTGGCATCGCCCAAAACTTCGCCAACTGTAAATTCAAGTGCTGATTCAATGGCAATGGTTTTAGCATCAGCTAATGGACGGACTACATCAATTGCGGCATTAATTATTTGTGTCAAATCAACTGGGCTATTATCAAGACGAAGTTTACCTTCTGTGAGGCGCGAAAAGTCTAAGAGGTCTTGAATTAACTCGTTTTGTAAGTTGGCGTTACGTTCAATTATTGCTAATGCTCGTACAGTAGCCAATTCGTCTAACTTGCCACCTTGAATTAACTTTGTCCAACCGAGTATAGCATTAAGAGGCGATCGCAACTCATGGGAAATAATCGCCAAAAACTGATCCTTTGTGCGGTTGTTTGCTTCTGCCTCAACGCGGCAAGCTTTTTCTTGCGTTAGGAGTTGTTGATATTCTGTTTCGGCAAGTTTGCGTTCGCGAAGCGCGGCTTGCCGTTCGCTGATGTCACGTTGCACAAAAATAAAATTAGTGCATTTCCCTGATTCGTCAAGCATCGGGGTAATATTAATTTCTGACCAAAACTCCGATCCGTCTTTGCGGTAGTTAATCAGTTCTACCTTTATAGGCTGATAATTAGCCATCGCTTGACTAAGCTCTAGTACTTTTGGATCGGTTTTCAGTTTGTTCAGGATACTCGGTGTTTTGCCTAAAACCTCCTCAGCACTGTACCCAGTCATGCTGGTGAATGCTGCATTCACATAAACAATCCGCGCTTTGTTCTCATTAATTTGCTTGGCTTGAGTAACCATAACTGCATCGGTTACTTGAGAGAAAATATAAGCCTGAAATTTTAATTGTTCTTGAGTTGCTTTGAGTTTCCACAGCAGTTCGACTTTTTCGAGAGCGTGCTGAAGGGTGGAATGCAAATTTTCTGCTGTTAGCTGTTCTTTGGTGAGATAGTCGGTAGCTCCTTTTTTCATTGCTTGGACAGCGATCGCTTCATTACCGCAACCTGTCACCATCACCACGGGAATATCTACCTTATTGGTTGCGTTTCTAAATTTATCGAGAAACTCAAGACCATCCATATCAGGTAGACAGTAATCGACTACAACACAATCTGGCTGCAAAATCTTGCACAATTCTAGCGCTTCTTCGCCAAACTCTGACTCAATGACACTATATATGTAGTTGGAGCAGGAGTGTAAATAACGGCGGAAAGTTTGCCTGTCTTCGTGACAATCATCAACGATGAGAATGCTCCGTTGCTTTTGTGCCATTTTTTCTACCTTTAGCGGCAATTCATTGGTGCTTGCTGCTTTAATTGGTTTACTTATTTGCATATAATTTTTTTTATCCCAGGAGTCAAGCGATCGCACGACTCCAATTAAGCTTTCACTGCCTTTACAGCAGATTTCAAGTTGGTGAAGTACACGAGCCAAGTAGAAAGCCTGTTTTACTCCTGACTCCTGACTCCTGAATTCTGCTGTATTCTTAATTTCCCTTTGCAAAAGTCAGATTATCTCTCAAAAATGAGCAAATTCTGAATAAATTATAAATTATGTCTAAAGATAGATTAAAAAAAACTTATATAAAGTAGAAACGTATTTTATGTCACTATAAAACTTAACTCCAACCCAGGATTTTTGCCACTTGATCTGCTAGCTTCAAAGGGTCAAACGGCTTGGCAATGACTCCTGCTACACCTAAGTGAGCAAACTGATTTGAGGGAAACTGTATTTTCGCACTCAACAAAATGACTGGAATCGATTGGGTATCAGGTTTTTCTTGTAGATGATGAAATAAAGTGATACCATCCATTTCCGGTAGCATCACATCTAGCAAAATGGCATTTGGCTGTTCAATTTCCGCTATGAGCAACCCTTTACTAGCTGTGGTAGCGATCAGTACTTCCCAACCTCCCAAGGTTTCTAAACAAGTCTGAACCACTTCGCTCAAACGTTCTTCGTCATCAATCAGCAGAATTCGTCGCATTACCAAAGGAGTATTTTTTAAGCGATAAAATCAGCCTACTTTGACAGGCTCTACTCCTCTTCTAGCGGTGGTGGTAATCTAAAGGTAGATTTTACAGCAGAATTCAGGAGTCAGGAGTCAGGAGTCAGGAGTCAGAAGTAAAATAGGCTTTATACCTGGCTTTGAGACTTGGGTTGTGTACTTCACCTTCCTTGAAATCTGCTGTATTTCGTGAAAGCTCAGAAACCCGACTTATCAAAGAAGTTAGGTTTCTACAGTGGTAGGGTGAAGAAGAAAATACTGCCTTCACCGAAAACGCTTTCAACCCAAATTTTTCCGTTATGCTGCTCCACAATAGTGCGACATATAGCTAGCCCTAGTCCAGTACCGCAGGAATTGCGAGAGTCTGAAGCATCAACTTGCTCAAACCTGTCAAAAATAAGTTCTAGTTTATCAGCAGGGATACCTCGTCCGTGGTCTTTGACTTTGAATAGGAGATGGGGAGTGGGGGAGAGTGGGGGAGGGGGAGAGTGGGGGAGTGGGGGATGGGGGAAAGAACAATTATTCTCCTTGTCTCCTTGTCTCCTTGTCTCCGAGGAGTCCTTTTGAACTTCTGCACTCAGAATAACAGTACTTTCTGAAGGTGAAAATTTAACGGCGTTTGCTAGCAGGTTGACAAGAGTTTGAATGATGCGATCGCTATCAACACATATCTCAATTGATAGGGGAAAAACTGTTAGGTTGATGTTGGCATCTTCCGCAAAGCATCGCACAGCGTCTATTGCTTGCTGCATTAAGGTAGCAGCATTACATGGATGCTTTGTCAGGATATTTTTGCCTGATTCGAGTCGCTCTAAATCAAGAACTTGATTTACTAAACGTACTAAGCGTTCGGTGTCAAGTGCGGCAATTTCTAACATGCGTCGCGCTTTTTGCGGTTGGTTGTCGAGTCGTCCAGAAGCGAGCAATCCTAGAGAACCGCGAATCGAAGCTAATGGTGTTCGCAATTCGTGGCTGACAACAGAAATAAATTCGTTTTTCATCTTTTCTATAGCTCGCATTTCGGTAATGTCTTCAACGGTTCCGACATGACCGATTAATTCTTTTTGATCAGAAAAAATGGGAGCTGTTTTCAGCCGGCAAAAACGTATCGTTCCGTCTCGATGAACAGAACGCATTTCACCCATGAATTCTTGATTTGCTGTTACTGCTTGTAACCAACGAGAAAAATAAAGCTGACGATCTTCTGGGTGAACGAACTTGATCCAGCCGTGTCCTAAAGCTTCTTCAAAAGTGTACCCGCAAATTGCTTGAGCGCGAGGATTAGTGTAGATACATCCTCCTTGGGGATTTACTCGAAAGATGCCCACTGGGGAAGCTTCGCTTAAAGCGCGAAATTCGTCTTCGCAGCAGCGTAAGGCTGATAATGCAAGTTTGCGTTCGTCTAGTGCGGCAACGCGTTCACGAAGTGTGCCGCAGGTATCGCTGATGTCCCGTCCTTCGCAAATTAATAATACTACTTTGCCGGTTTTATCTAAAACTGGTTTGAGGGAAAAGTCAATTGTTTGCACTATCCCGGACGCACCGATTATATCTGCTTCGTAGCGAACAAATTCACCTTTTGCAGCTTGAGCGATCGCGCTAAATAATTGCGTTTGTATTTCTTGAGAAATTGTCCACCATCGCGTTTGCCAAAATGGATACCCAACTACATCTGTTGGTTGCAAGGAGCCAAAATTCAATGCTGTTTGATTAGCCTCTAAAAGTGTACCATCCAATTTTAAAAGCCACATAAATTGAAATGTCTGGTCAAAGATAGCGCGAAATCGTCTTTCACTTTCTTGCAATGCGGCTTCTGTTTTATCTTTACCATTTTTCATTATCAGGTAAACTGATTAGTCCAAACCAGTATTTACTAAAAATTTCGATTGTCATTTTCAGTTTATGGGCATCAATTGGTTTAAGAATATAACTATTTACACCATATTCATAACAAGCTTCAATATCTTTAGGATTTGACGATGTAGAAAATACCACTACAGGAATCATTTTCAGACTATCATCCTGCTTGAGTTGGTGTAGAATTTCTCGACCATCTGTACCTGGTAAATTGAGGTCGAGTAAAATTAAAGATGGACGGGGTGCTGTTTTCTTATCTACGTATTTGCCAGTATGATAGAGAAAGTCTAAAGCGTCATCTCCATTACTACAACGTTCAACTCGGTGAGGAAGAGATGCACCCTTCATCATACGTTGTAAAGCAACAAAATCTTCATCGCTATCTTCAATAACCAATAATGTTGGAGTTTGGTGTCCTAACATTTACTTACTTACCTCAACTTGGTAATGTGAAATAGAAAGTGCTACCTTCCCCATAAGTAGATTCTACCCAAATGTTGCCACCGTGGCGCTCGACAATTTTTTTGGCAATAGTTAAGCCAGCGCCGGTACCACCACCATATTGACTTGCTGTGTGCAGACGTTTGAAAATGCGAAAAATATTATCTAGATGTTTTTCCCTAATTCCTATACCATTGTCTCGCACATAAAAAGTGATTGTGGGATGGTTTGTTGCTTCTTGTGGGTCTAAAAAACCAATTTCTACTGATTTATTCGCTTTATCGTTGTATTTAATGGCATTGCTGATTAAATTACTAAATACCTCACTCATTTGAATGCGATCGCATTTCACATCCGGTAATCGTCGGCAAATACGAATATCTACATTATTAGTCTCTTTTAAGCTAATTTTTAAGACTTCTATCACATTTTCTACTAATTCGTGCAAATTAGTTCGTCGCATTACAGGTTCGACTCGTCCTAAACGAGAAAAATGCAGCAGAGAATTAATCAAATCTTCCATTCGCTGAGTCAGACGCACCACAGTTTGCAGTTTGGAAACTCCATCTTCATTCAGCAATTCCGCGTAATCTTCAATCAGAAATGTTGAGTAATTGTGAATTCCTCGTAGCGGTTCTTTTAAATCATGAGAAGCAATGTAAGCAAAAGCATCTAATTCTCTGTTACTCCGTTCTAATTCGACATTAATTTTTGCTAGTTCATCCGCTTTTTTTAGTACCATTGCTACAATAGCGCTTTTAAGTTCTAAAGCACCATCAATTTCACATTTTCTCCAAGCTAAAGATTTAAATCGTACTGTGTCTTGCCAGATTTCAAAAGATTTACGCGGTGATAGATGCAAACTACCATTTTCGTCAACTTCCACTGGTTTGTTGGGATTACCCCCCCATTTTACTGTTTGAATCACTTCTGGACGAAACCACAAAATCCAATGTTTTTGAGTTTTAGCAATTGCAAGCGCTAACATTCCACTAGCAACATCTTGAAAAGTTTCTGATGCAGGATAAACCTGGAAGAGTGAATCTGTATAAAAAACGTTATCGTTATTAATTTGCGTTGCTAACCACTCTATTAAGTCTTGAATATCTGCTTCTAATGGTGTTTTGCCAAATAATACCAATTTTTGATTCAAGCAAATAGCAACACCTTCAGCGCTGACTAATTCTAATAGTTCATTTTTTTGCTCAATTAAAGCATCTACCAAATTTTTGGTTTCGGAAATAGCTTCAACAAACTTAGATTGAATTGTCTTGAGTTTGAGTTTGTAATCTAAGTCTTCATTTTCTTCTTTAGTCCCAATGTCTAAAGACATTACATGTCCCAAAAATTCGCAGGCAGTGCGTATATAATAGGGTATATACTTAGGTGTATTATTGTGACAGGCAATCAATCCCCATAGTTTTTTATTTTTGATTAAAGATATTGACATTGAAGCGGTAACGCCCATATTCTGCAAATACTCAACATGTATGGGAGAAACACTCCTCAAGACAGAATAACTTAAATCAACTGGTTCATTAGTAACTGGATTGTAAGTAGGAATCAGTTCTACAGGTTGATAATTAACATCAGGAATTAACCGTAGCCAATTGAGAATATATAATTGCTTTGCTTGTTTAGGAATATCTGATGCTGGATAGTGTAAACTCAAATAAGGAGCCAAGTCTTCTAATTTATCTTCGGCTATGACCTTACCAGCGCCTTCCTCATCAAATCGATAGATCATAACTCGGTCAAATTCTGTGATTTTTCGTACTTGTTTGGCTAAAACTTGACATAACTCTTCTAAATTAAGGGTATTTTGTATTTGCTTAATCGGGGCTTTGACTAACTGATAAAAAGTAAAGAAATCTTGATCATCTTGTGATGTAACAGGCAATAATTCCATAATTACAACATCTTGAGAATGATGTATAATTCCATCAAACAATAAAGTATTATTTGGAGTTTTCAAAGAAATTTTAACAGCATTCACACTTTCCAAATCGGTAGATAAACACTTTTTAATATGAAAAGTTTGCTCTACATCCAGTAATTCTTCAAGTCGTTTGCCTAACAATTTTTCGGGATGGATACCAATAAAATCAAAAGTATTTTTGCTAACTTGTAAAATAGTAAATTCTGGTTCTTGTAAAATAAAAAGAATACCGTGTGGTTGAATTAAACCAGGAATGTGAATTTCTTCGCGATCGCAGTTCGTTACATCTATCTTTTCTGGCATATTTTTTTGGCTTGAAACTATTAAATATTTTTAGCGATTAAATTTAAATAATTATTGCTACCTATTAGATATTATAAAAATACTTTTTCCCATCTCAATCGAAGCATGAGAAATTTTTAATTAACAATTAATCATAAATAATATCACTACCGAGTGCTGAGAGCAGAGTAAGAGCGTTAATTGTTCAGACACCAGCGCACTCGGCAGCTTTGCTGACAGTTGTGCGTAGGCACGTTGTTGAGTGTTGAGTGTTAAGTTAAATAAATTAGTCAAAATTTAAAACTCAGGACTCAGAACTCAAGATTTATAAACTTTCTCCGACTCGGAACTCAGGACTCAAAAGTTTCTCCTACCACAGTTGTACCCGTTTTAGACGGCTGATAATCCGGGTAATAAGTTCTGGTTCCACAATTGGTTTACCTACATAATCATCTGCACCTGCGGCAAATACTTGACGTATGGTATCAGCATTTGTGTCAGATGTCAGTACGACGATGGGCAAATCTCCCCAATGAGGGTCTTGACGTACCACTTGACAAAGAACTATGCCGCTGAAGGTAGGCATGGAAGCATCTAAAATTAGTAGGTCGGGTGCTGTAGTAGTTAGCACTTCCCAGAAATTTTGTGGATCTTCTAAAGTTGTCACATCAAGTCCCCAAGGTTGTAGTAAAGCGCTTAAGGTTGCCAGTACTTGGGGATCATCATCCACGATTAAAACTCTAGCTTCAGTTGCAGTAGCTTGATTGAGTATCTGGGTGACAGCTTTGAGGATTTGCTCTGGAGCCAAGGGCTTGTGTAAAAAGGCACGAGCGCCTAAACGAGCTACTTCTACTCGGTCAAGCAAGTTACCCCTAATGGTCAAAACTAACACCGGGATTGAAGATTTGCTTTGTGCAAGTTCAGCCAGTAGCGTTAGTCCATTCTCATTGGTGTCAGGAAAAATCAAATTGAGCAAAATCACGTCCGGGGGATTTTGAGCGATCGCTTCTTTACCAGCAGCCAAAGAATTCGCTACCTCTACTCGCAAATTTAAAGCGAATGCCGATTGAGTGATTTGTTCTATCAATAAGCGATCGTCATCAATTATCAGTATTAAAGCAGATTGTTCCAAAACCGGCGCAACAGCACTTAGAGCTGGGGGTTTTTCTAGTTCTTGTTGCAATAAACTAACTAGTTGCTGTAGTTGTGTTGCTTGTTGTTTTATTGCTTCAGTTTCGAGCAACTGTTCAATCTCGTGTGCTAATCTCGAACCTTCATTAAAGCCAAAAGAACCCAATGAACCAGCCATTTTATGAGCTTCTAGCTTTGCTGCGTCTTGAATTTGCTCGCTTAGGGTGTCTGACATTAAAGCAGCAACCACCTGCTCAAATAATACTAGCTGACAGGTAAAGCTCTCCTTGTTGCGCTGCCAAATATTGTTAACAGATTCTATCACCATATTTTCAGCCTGTTGCCTGTCGGCATCAGTAGAAGACAATGACGACTGAGGTGTAGGAGTCTGTTCTGGTGGAGGTAAAAGCCGATATCCTAAGCCGTAGATTGTTTCAATTAAATCAGCAGTCATTCC